>NZ_JAKFFD010000220.1:0-4041 GCF_036675385.1 Pseudarthrobacter sp.
GCGCGGCTCCAGGCGTGCCCTGGTGCCCACGATCTGCAGCGCCGCCGCCACGTCCCCTTTGAAATCCCGGACGGGAACGGCCAGCGAATAGAGCCCCGGCTCCGCTTCCTGATCCACCACTGAGTAACCCCGCGCCCGCGCCGCGGCCAGCCGCCCCAGGAAATCGCCGACGTCGGACGGGGTATTGGGGCCGTGCCGCACAAAGTCCACGTCGGCGAAAACGGTCCGTACTTCGGTTTCCGACGACTCCCACAGCACAGCCTGGCCGGCGTCGCTGCAGTACGCGGGGTAGGGCCTTCCCAGCCATGAGCCCACCAGGTTGCTGCTGGCGGGAACGCTTTCGCCGATGGTCACGGTGCTCTCGCCGTGCAGCACGCCCAGGAAGCACCCCTCGTCCGTGTCGCGGGCCAGCCGGTCCAGTGCCACGGCGCCGTCTGTGTGCAGCCTCTGCGCGGTCAGTTGCTGGGCATCGGTCAGGATGGACCAGTCCAGGGTGTAGGTGCGCTCGCCGGTCCGGCCGAGGAAACCCTCCTGCTCACCGGTGCGGAGGTTCCGCGACACCTGGCTGCGGTCTTTGGCCAGGTCCGCGGCGATCCCCGCCACGGTTCCACCCGGAAGCCCGGCCTCATGCCGTGCCCCCAGGGCCAGGATGGCCAGCATGCCGCGGCCCATGCTGGAGGTTTTCGACATAGGGCAGAGTCTAATGGAGCTGCCGGATCCGGGCCGGTCATAGTTCGCCACGCTCGTTAAAAGCATTTCAAATTGCCTATGATGAACAACATAGTCCTTCCCTCCATCGACTTCCGGAGTTCCTGCCATGCCCCGCAACACCACGCTGTCCCGCCTGCTTGATGCCGGAGCGCACCTGATCGCGGACGGCGCCCTCGCCACCGAACTTGAGGCGCGCGGCTGCAGCCTGGATGACCCGCTGTGGTCGGCCAAGGTCCTGCTGGAGCAGCCGCAGCTGATCCGCGATGTGCACCGGGACTACTTCGAGGCCGGCGCCAACGTGGCCACCACCGCCAGCTACCAGGCCACCCCGCTGGGGTTCGCCCGGCGCGGCCTTTCCGAGGACGCGGCACTGGACCTGGTCAGGCTCTCGGTCCGGCTGGCGGATGATGCCCGGCGCGAACACTTTGCCCGGCATCCGCAGGCCGGGCCGCTGCTGGTCGCTGGCTCCGTGGGCCCCTATGGCGCCTACCTCGCGGACGGCTCTGAGTACCGCGGGGACTACGTCCTGGACGCCGAGGCTTTCAAGGATTTCCACCGACCCCGCATAGCTGCCCTGGTGGAGGCCGGAGCCGATTTCCTGGCCTGCGAGACGCTGCCGTCCTTCGCAGAAGCAGAGGCGCTGCTGGCACTGACCGTGGAGTTCGACGTCGAATCCTGGTTCTCCTTCTCGCTGCGGGACGGTGCGCACATCAGCGACGGCACCCCGTTGGCTGCGGCAGCTGAGCTCTGCGGGTCCGGGTCCCGGGTGGTGGCCGTGGGCGTGAACTGCGTACCGCAGCATCTGGTCCCGGCCGCCCTGACAGCCCTCGGCCATGCGGGTTCCAAGCCGCTGGTCACGTATCCGAACTCCGGCGAAAGTTACGACGCCGCCACCAAGACCTGGGCAACCTCCTCAGAGGGTGCCGCTGAAACCGTCAAGGCCCGGCCCGCGGGCCCCGCGGCCGGAGCCGGTTCCTGGCGCGAGCTCGGGGCCCGCATCATCGGAGGCTGCTGCCGCACAACGCCCCGGGACGTTGCCGCCCTCGCCGCCACCCAACCTGCCCAGCACCCACCCAACTAGCTAGCAGTTAACGTCGTCATTCACGCGAATAACGACATTAAATGCGACCTACTTGGGAAGAATTTAGGCGCGCGCCGGCCGTGCCCTTTCGACGTCGGCGGCGCTTTCTGTCGCGCCGCGGGCGCTGAGCCCTGCGACGACGCCGTCGACGTCCGCCGCTGACCGGTTCTGGCTCAGCTTGGTCTTGGCCTCGATCCTGGTGATGACCAGTTCGATGCCCACAATGGCGCGCAGCTGGCCGGAGATGTAGCGTTCCGGCGCGTCATCCACGCTCCACGGGTGCTCGAAATCCGCTTCGTTGGCGTTGGTCAGCCGCCTGACCTGGCCGGCGATCCAGGCCGGGTCGTCATGGATGACGAGACGGCCATACGCGTGCGCCGTCGAGTAGTTCCAGGTGGGCACAACGCGGCCGTGCTCGGCTTTCGACGCATACCAGGACGGCGAAATGTAGGCGTCCGCGCCCTGGACGATCATGAGGGACTCCCCGATGGCCGGCTCGGACCACTGGGGGTTGTTCCTGGCGACGTGCGTGTGCAGGGCGCCGTGTTCGCCCACCGAGGGGTCGTAGACGAACGGCAGCAGCGTGGCGAGCAGGCCTCCGGACGTCATGGTGACCAGGTTCGCTGCGCCCGGCCGGGTCAGCAGTTCCTGGACGGCGTCGGGGCCGGCTTCAAAATGGGCTGGCGTGTACATGGGACTAATCCTTTGCAGGTTCGAGGGTTCTTGTGGCGAGAGGCTCGGCAGGGTGAGGGGCGGCGGGCTGCGGGGTTGCAGGCTTGAGCCGGACCCGGACCGCGGCGCCCGCGCAGAGGATGACAGCCAGGCCGCCGACGATCGTGCTCCACGTCAGCGACTCGCCGAGCAGAAGGCCCGCCCAGCAGATGCTCAGCACGGGCTGGACAAGCTGGATCTGGCTGACCTGGGCCATTGGGCCGATGGCCAGGCCGCGGTACCAGGCGAAGAAGCCGAGGAACATGCTGACCACGCCGAGGTACGCAAAGGCCAGCCACTGGACCGGTGTGCCCGACGGCGGCTGCTGGGCCACGGACACCGCCACCAAAAACACCATCAGCGGCGACGCCAGCACCAGCGCCCAGGACACGGTCTGCCAGGCGCCGAGCTCGCGGGCCAGCAGTCCACCCTCCGCATAGCCGATGGCCGCAGCCACCACCGCGCCGAGGAGCAGCAAGTCCGCCGAGTGAAGCTGCCCAAACCCGCCGGACTGCAGGGAGGCGAAGCCGATGGCCGTCAGCGCTCCCACGCCGGTGATGAGCCAGAACGCCGGGCGTGGACGCTCGCGTCCCCGAAGAACTGCAGCCACTGCCGTCGCGGCGGGCAACAGGGCGATCACTACGGCGCCGTGACTGGCCGGCGTTGTGGTGAGCGCAAAGGAAGTCAGCAGGGGAAACCCGACGACGATGCCGCCGGCCACCACCGCGAGGCGGACCCACTGCGTGCCGCGGGGGAGCCGCTGCCGGGTGAGGGCGAGCGCGAAGGTGGCGAGGATGGCGGCTACCACCGCACGGCCCGACCCGATAAACAGCGGCGACAGGGACTCGACGGCCACCTTCGTGAAAGGAACCGTGAAGGAGAAGGCCGCTACTCCCGCGAGACCCCACCAGAGACCGGTGGGCTGGCGGGACGGTATCACTGGCGGTAAAAGCGTAGTAGCGCTACTATTGTCTCTCATGAATAACGATAGCAGCTCCCGGATTGTGGCGCACCTGAAGAAATGGATTTCTTCGGCCGCGCCCGGTGCCAAGCTGCCGTCCACGCGCTCGCTGGTGGCCGAGTACCAGGCCAGTCCCGTCACGGTGCAGAAGGCCCTGCAGACGCTCACGGCACAGGGACTGATCGAGAGCCGGCCCGGCGTCGGGACCTTTGTGCGCGCCGTCCGGAGCGCCCGTCCCTCCGACTACGGCTGGCAGACGGCGGCCCTCCGTTCCCCGCTGGCGCCGCCGCCCCCGGCGTCCAGCACCATGCGCAACGTGGCCAACGATGCCATCTCCTTCCACTCCGGCTACCCGGACCGCGAACTCCTGCCCGAGCGGCTGGTGCGGGCCGCTATAGCAAGGGCAGCCCGCGGTGACGCTGCCCTGTTCCGTCCGCCCGCAGCCGGAATGCCCGAACTCCAGTCGTGGTTCGCGCACGAACTCGGTGCCTCCACACCGGCCGGGACCACCCCGCCGAACCCGAGCGACGTCGTCGTACTCCCCGGAAGCCAAAGCGGGCTGAGCTCCATCTTCAGC
>NZ_JAKFFD010000142.1:0-4033 GCF_036675385.1 Pseudarthrobacter sp.
TTGGTGAACTGGGGCCAATGGCCGGTCGGGAGGTCCACGTACTCGACGTCGCGGATGCGGGCCAGCTCAGCGGTGAAGGGATGGCCGGCGTCGATCCATTCGGTGAGGAGCGACGACGGGAACTGGCACGCGATCACAGTCGCCGGAACGTCGTACCTGCGGACGTCATGCAGGCGCTGCCGGCCATGCGCAACGCCCTTGGGCTCGGGGATGGCGCGCGCCCGGAACGACGCGCGCAACTCATCGGTGAGGTCCACCAGATCGGCGTCATCGAAGCCATCCCACGGCGGCAGGGGCACGTCGTCGCCCTCGGTGGGCAGCCCGTCATTGATGACGCCGCCCTCGCCCAGGGGTCCGCTGTCCACGTAAATATTCCGGGCAACGCGGTCCGGCCGTGCGTCCGCCACGCCGTGGATGACCGCGCCACCACCGGAGTGCCCCACAAGAACCACCTTTCCGTCGAGACCGTCCAGAACGTCTACGACGGCGGCGATGTGGTCTTTCAGAGTGATGCCGCCGCGCCGTGCGTCCACAGATTCAAGGCCGGGAAGAGTCAGGGGATGGGTTGTGTGCCCCGCCGCCTCCAGGGCAGGCGTCACCTTCTCCCACGACGACGCGTCCAACCAGAAACCGGGTACCAAGATGATGTCCATGACGGAACCCTACTCCGCGCCCCCGGCGCTAAGTAAGGGACTAAGTAAGGCGCCGGGCAGCACCGGGGCGGTCAGGCCGCCGTCGCGCATTACAGCGACGGCGTCGGTCAGCGGGACGAATTCGGTATCGTGCGTGACCATCACTGTGGCCACCTGGAACTCGTCCGTCACCTGGCGCAGCAGCCCCACGATCGACGCGCTGCGCGCGTGGTCCAGCGCCGCCGTCGGCTCGTCCACCAGCAGCACCTTCGGGCTGCCCATCAGGGCCCGGGCGATGTTCACCCGCTGCCTTTGCCCGCCCGAGAGCTGGTGCGGCCGCTTGTCCGCGGACGCGGCCAGCCCCACCAGATCCAGGAGTTCCGCGGCGTGCGAACGCGCGGCCTTCAGGGACTTGCCGCGCAGGTGGTGGCCAATCATCAACTGCTCGACGGCGGTCAGGGACGCCAGGAGGTTGGGCTGCTGGAAGATGATGCCCACCTTCTCCCGCCGCAGCGCGGTCAGTTCCTTGTCCTTCAGCCCCGCGGTGTTGACCCCGTCGATCATTACGTCCCCGTTGGTGGGGCGGACCAGGGTGGCGGCGACGGCCAGGAGGCTGGATTTGCCCGAGCCGGACGGGCCCACCAGCGAGACCATCCTGCCCGCTGCGACCTCCAGGCTGACGCTGTTCAGAGCCTTGATGGTTCCGCCCCCGTCCGGGTATTCGAGGGTGACGTTGGTGAGGGTCAGCGGGTGGGCGAGGACGGAGCCGGCAGTTGGTGTGGAGACGAGTACAGGTGTGACGGACATGGGAAGTACCTTTCGGGAGGGTGAAGAAGGGATTCAGTTGCCGCCGAGGGCGATCAGCGGATCGACGGCGGTCACCCGGCGGACTGCCAGCGCGGCGCCCGCCATGCCCAGGGCCACAATTCCCAGCACGGGCAGCACCGTGGTGGCCGGCGTAACCAGGAACGGCGCCGCCTGGGCTGCGGCGAACCCGCCCAGAATTCCGACCGCCCCGCCCAGGCCCGCACCGGCGAGCAGCACAATCGCAGCCTGGGTCATGGCATCGCGCAGCACGTAGCCGCCGGACGCGCCCATGGCCTTGAGGACGGCGATATCGCGGGTCCGCTGCACGGTCCAGACCGTCAGGAACGCCACGATCACCAGCGCCGAAATCCCGTAGAGGAAGGCCTGCATCAGCATCAGCGAGCCGTTTTCGCTCTTGAAGGACCCCAGCGCCTGGAACGAACCGGTGCGGCTGGTGCTGACTGTCCGCGCCATCGCATTGGCCGCTGCCTCGTCCACCACGGCCCCGTCCTGGTAGGTGACGGCGACGACGGTCGCCACCGGCCCGCTCCCCGGCGCGCTGCCGGCAGCCGGCGCCAAGTGCGCCACCTCGGCCCAGGTGGGCAGTGCCGTCCACACCACGCCGGTGTGCGAATACCACCGGTCATCCACGACGGCGGTGACGGTCAATTCAGTGCCACCCACCGTGGCCGCGTCTCCGACGTCGAGCGAAAGGTCTGCGGCGACGGTCGCGCCGATCACCACCGACCCCGCCCGGACCGGCGAGGGCGCCAGCTGCCCGTCCTCGGCAACGCCGAACACCGCCACATTGGTGGTGCCGCCGTCGCCGCCCTGGAGGCGGGACTGGCTGATGCCCAGGGCCTCTGCGCTTGCCACGCCCGTCACGTGCTTCCAGCTGTCCACCTGCGCGGCCGTCACTTCGCTTTCTGTGAAGGAGGCCGTGGGCTGGTTGGTGCCCGGGGCGCCAAACACGATGCTGTCCACCGGCCTGGCCTCAATACCGGAGCCAGCACCAGACCCAGACCCGAGCTTCTCGATGGCGGACGTCGACTGGTCGCCCAGGCCGGCGGTGAGACCGGATAGCAGCACCAGCAGCAGCGTCACCAGGGCCACCACGCCGCCCATCAAGGCAAACCTGCCCTTGGCGAACCGGATATCGCGAATAGCGAGAAACACGTTGTACTTCCTTCAATCGGGGTGGAGTTCCTTCTCAATCCACTCTCCGGCGAATCTGCCAAGCCCACATCGGGGACTTGGTTGAGCCGGGCGGGATAAACGGTTGAAGGGGAGGTCAACCTTTTGGTTGATCCGTGCGCCCCCATCGGCGCATAAGCTGATGAAATGCCTGCCGCCGACCCACAGCCCACCTCGTCGGGGGCAGCCATCCTGCGGTTCCTGCGGGTGACGCTTCATGTCGGGTTTGCCGTGCTGCTGCTGGTCGCCATCCTGCGTCTCCACTTCGCTGACGGAGCCGTCGGCACGGACGGCGCCACCGAAGCGGCCGGGCCCGCCACACCAGACGGCACGGCAGCCGGTCAGCGCCTCGTCTGGTCCGCACTCGCCCTTGCCTTGGCAGCCGCGTATCTCGCCGGCACCGTCCTGGAAAAGCGCTTCGCCGCCGGACGCTCCGGCTTCAACCCGCACCCCTACGCCGCCCCGTGGCTGGGCCTTATCACGGCACTGTGGGGCGTCCTCCTCGCGGGCAGCGCCGAATTTTCCTGGGTGGCCTTTCCGCTCTTTTTCCTCCACCTGCACGTCCTGCCGCGCCGGATTGCCCTGTTTACCATCGCCGCTATGACGGCTGCCGTCGTGGCTTCGCAGTGGGTAGCCAGCGGGCTGCCGTCGCCCACCCTGCCCATGGTCCTGGGGCCGGGGCTGGGTGCCGTTTTCGCCGTGGTCACCGGGCTGGCTTACCGGGCGCTCTACCAGGAGAGTGAAGCCCAGCGGCTGGCGGCGGACGAACTCCGGCGCATCCGCGCAGAACTTGCCAGAACCCAGCATGAGGCCGGCGTCGCAGCTGAGCGTGAGCGCCTCGCCCGCGAAATCCACGACACCTTGGCGCAGGGCCTGTCCAGCATCGTCCTGGTGGCGCGGGCGGCAGAGAAGTCCCTGGCCAGCGGCGACCTTGCCACCGCCGCCGAGCGGTTCGCGCTGGTGCAGCAGACGGCGTCGGAAAACCTCGCGGAGGCCCGCAGCTTTGTCCGCGGCCTCACCTCGCCGCAGCTCCAGGAGTCGTCGCTCCCGGAAAGCCTGCAGCGGCTCTGCGGCGAAACCGAAACGCTCGCCGCCGCGCGCGGTGACGGGCTCCGCTGCCGCTTCGAACTGGTGGGCGACCCCGCGGAGCTGCCGCCGCAGTACAGCGTCACCCTGCTCCGGGCCGCCCAGGCCAGCCTTGCCAACGTCAGGCTCCACGCCAAGGCAAGCACCGCCGTCGTCACCCTCGCGTTCCTCGGGGACGAGGTCACCCTGGACGTGTACGACGACGGCACGGGCTTTGTGCCGGAAGCGCCCGGTTCCGGCGTGGCCGGCCGGCCGGACGGCAGCGGGTTCGGGCTGCGTTCGCTGGCTGCCCGGGTGGCTGAGCTGAACGGCTC
>NZ_JAKFFD010000211.1:0-3981 GCF_036675385.1 Pseudarthrobacter sp.
TTCGTCGCGGTACGGCTTGAAGTCGTCCTTGAAGTGGCGGCCGAAGTTGGTTTCGGCGGCGCCGTAAGGGGGACCGTAGTTGTTCGCGAGGTCGAAGTGGGTGACGCCCAGATCGAAGGCGCGACGCAGGATGGCGCGCTGCACCTCGAAGGGCTTGTCGTCGCCGAAGTTGTGCCACAGGCCCAGGGAAATGGCCGGCAGTTTCAGTCCGCTGCGTCCGACGCGGCGGTAGGGCATGGATTCATAGCGGTCTTCCGCGGCTGAATAAGTCATACATACCATCCTGCCATCTGTGACGCGCGCTACAGACCGCAAGGCCCCGGGTTACGTCTCCGGAGCCGGCAGGGAATTGACGACGGCGGCAATCGCCGTATCGTACTGGGGCGCCTGCAGGTAGTCGCTGTGGCTTACTACGAGGAACTGGTACGTGAAGGGATCCATCTCCTGCGCGTAGGGATCTGTCCCGACGTTCTCGGCACCTCCCGGACCTTCATAGAGAACCGGGAAGCCGAGGTAATCGGTCTTGCGGTACAGATTCACCCATCGATTCGGACCGGCCCCGAGGACGTGGCTGAGGTTCACGTCGAACTGAACGGTCGGTTCGCCGGTCACCATGCGCTCATCGTCCGGGCTTCCGGCCGCGGTGAGCTTAGTCCGTCCCACCGGGGCGGTGGCGAGCACGGCCGGACCCAGGAGTTCCGGGAAGAACCGGCCGAAATAGGACCTCAGCTGAGTGCCGTAGGTCAGCAGGCCGATCCGGTTGAAAGGCAAATCCGGCCGCGTTGACTTCAGATGGAACAAGGCGCTGACGGCGATCACCGCGCCAAGGCTGTGCGCCGAGATCGCCACCATGCCGGTTTTGGCAGGGGGCGCGCCGTCCGTGCCATCCAGCCACGCCGCAATCCTGGCGGCAAATTCGGGGACCGCCCGCTCGCCGTAGCTGGGGGGACCGAACGGGTGGGCGGTCTTGGGCATAAAGCACATCAGGTCCCAGAGCAGTGCCAGTGGCCGGGAGTTCGGTTTGGCCGACATCACGGCAAGCGCAACAATGGTGGCGCCAGCCGCAGCGAGACCCAGGACGCCCATGCTTTCGATCAGCCTGTAAAGCCCTGCCCCCGGGCCGGAATTCCACCAGTCCTTGAAGGTGCCCAGAATCAAGGCTGACAGCAGCCCCAGGAAAATGAGGACGGCCAGCAGCGACACCACGGCCTCCGCCCGGTGGGCGAGGGACGCGGTCCGCCGGGCGGCCACCAGTTTGCGGCCGGCCGCTTCCTGCTGCGGCAGGGGCGGATCGGCAGAGTAGGCCGAGAGCAGCTCCGAGACGGCGGCTTCCTGCGTATTCCAGGTCATCGAACGCACGGCCCGCCACGTGCACCATCCCCAGGCGACGGCACCCGCGACGATCACTCCCAGCAGCAGCCCGCTGAAGAGCGAAAACACCGACGGCGGCATCAGGACGTCACCGGCCATGGACCCGTACCGCCACATCCCGTCAGCCGTGGCAGCCCGCCGCTCGAGGTTGCGCTGGAGTACCGTGGCGGCAGCCCCCACAATTGCGCAGCTCAGAATGGTTGCCGCTCCCAGGGCAAGGGTGGAGAAGACCGCCGAGCCCTTGCCCCGCCAGCCGAGGGTCCGTTTGTCGTAGCCCTCCCTTCGGAGCCGGCTCATGGTGAGGATCAGCACCAGCATCACGAACATGAGCCCGGCCGGAGCGGTGCCCAGGCCCAGCATCCGCGTTGCGCCCGGGACGCCGCCGACGGGAGCACCCGAGAGAACGGCTGCCAGACCGGCCGCGAGGACGCTGATGATGGCTCCGCCGGAAATCCAGCCCATCAATGATGATCCGTCCCGGGACGGCATGTCCGGATTGTCCGGGGACTTCCGGACCGTCTCAATCCCCGCAAGCACCACCGCGCCGGCCGCGACCAGCCATGCGAAGACCATCGCGATGCCACTCAGGCCGATTCGCCCGGGCGCCATACGAAGGGCGCACTCCGTGAAGAATGTGCCCAGGCTTCCGCAGGCAACGCCATCGATCCGTGTCCAGAGCCCGTCCCAGGCGATGATGGCGCCAACCGCGGCAAGCGCCGCCCACACGTGCAGCCACCCGTTGTAGCGGATCTCCTTACGCGCTTCCCACAGATTCCGGATCATCAGGGTAGGGAGCGCTGCTATTTCCTCGACACTGCTGCCGGCCACTACCCGGGTGCCATTGCCGAGGTCCGGCCGGGGATGGAACCGGGTCCGCGCCAGGTAGGCGATGGCTGCCAGGACGGCCACCGACACGATGGGCATCAGGGCAAACATGACGACGCGTTGTCCGCGGGTCCAGCCGGCCAGGCCGTCCAGGAAGGCCGGCAGCGCGGAGCAGACGCGGCGTTCCTGGTCCGGGATGTCGGCGGGAAAACACTGGACCGCGATCAGGTCCATCGAAACCACGGCCGCCGTCACCACAAAGTACAGGGTCAGACCCAGCGCGAAGAGCCTGATCCGTCCCGCTCCGTCGTGCCCGCGAGGCTTGTTGTCCCCGTAGTCGATGCGCGGTTCCGCCTGCCTGGTCACTGGATCGATGACCGCCTGCTGCTTAACGGCGGGCAGCGGCCGGCTCCAGTAGGCGGCGTTGGTCAGCCCGAAGGGCATCAGCAGGAACCAGGCCGTCCGGACCGCGGCGTCGGCGACCTTCCCGGCCATTCCTACCCCGGTGAAGCGAGCCAGCCGCCCCCACGAATACGCCTCCACCACCCGGCGGCTGCCACCGTTTGCCGCGGCACCGGCTCCTGCGCTTGCACCAGCACCTGCACTTGCACCGGCGTCCACAACGGTGCCTTCGGCTCCGGCGCCCGCCCCGACTTTGGCCCGGTAAAAGCCCGCGAGCTCGTCACCCCAGGAGAGCTCCACGTCGTCGGGCTTGAGTGACCGCTTCCCCGATCGGAGGAGCTCGTGGGGCGGGGTGTTGCGGATGCCATGGATCCGCAATTCAAGCATGGGCGGAACCTTCGACGCGCTATTCGCTGGGTCACCCATGACGGCCTCCATCGCCCGCACACCACCGAGCCGCCCATCACGGCTGGTCAGTACGCGAATAGTACGCCCGGGTAACTCCAGTGTCTACGTTAACTCGAGGTTACTTCTGCCCCAGTAGTCAGAACCGCCCCACTGTGTGCCGGAAGCAGGAACGCATCCCCGTCCAGTAAAGTGTCCTGGTCCGTCGAAAGCAGCACCGTGCCCCGCACACCGTCCACGCGCACAGGCGACGCCGAGAAATTCAGCAGCACCTCCACGGACCCGCGCCGGAAGCGCAGCCAGCCGGCGTCGTCGTCGAACGTTACGTCCGTTTCCGCGAACCCCAGGCCGGCCAGGTCAGGATACGCGCGCCGCAGCGCGGTCAACGAGCGGTACAGCGACAGGAGCCGCGCATGGTCACCGTCAGCGGCCTCCGCCCAGTTGAGCTTGGAGCGCCGGAACGTTTCGGGATCCTGCGGATCGGGGACGACGGCGGGATCCCACCCCATGCGCTCGAACTCGCGGATCCTGCCCTCCGCCGTCGCCTTGCCCAGCTCCGGCTCGGGGTGCGACGTGAAAAACTGCCAGGGCGTGGAGGCACCGAATTCCTCACCCATAAACAGCATGGGCGTAAACGGCGAGGTCAGCGTCAGCACTGCCGCCACAGCCAGCGGACCGTACGGCAGGGACTGGGACAGCCTGTCCCCGATGGCCCGGTTGCCGATCTGGTCGTGGTTCTGGCTGCACACCACCAGGGCCGCGGGGTGGACCAGCGAGGTGTTGATGGGCCGGCCGTGATGGCGGCCGCGGAAGCTGGAGTAGCTGCCGTCGTGCAGGAAGCCGTCCTTGAGGACCTTGGCCAGGACGCCGAGGGACGCGAAGTCGCCGTAGTACCCCGCGGTCTCGCCGCTGACGTTGACGTGCACCGCGTGGTGGAAGTCGTCGCTCCACTGCCCGGCGAGGCCGTAGCCGTTGGCG
>NZ_JAKFFD010000038.1:0-66843 GCF_036675385.1 Pseudarthrobacter sp.
GGACGGATCCGTGGTGCGCGGCTTCTTCGTGAACTGCTTCTTCGTGCACTGGTTTTTCGTGCACGGCTTCATCGTGCAGGGCTTCTGCGTGCAAGGCTTCATCGTGCCCTGGTTCCTGGTGCACGGGCGCCGCGGGGGCAGGCTCTTCATGCACGGTCGGGGCTGCCGCGGGCCGGTCCGGCGTATCGGCAGCCTGGATCGGCGGCGTCTGGACGGCATTATCAGCGGTGTCTTGAGCGTCGCCGGCGTCGCGTCCGGAACCGTGCCCGGGGCCGGGCGCGGCAGACGGGACGTCCTCGCCGGTCTCGAAAGCCTGCGGCGGGATAACGTCCTGGCCCTCGGTCCCCTGGACCTTCTGTTGGGCCCTGAGCTCTTTACGGGTCAGCGGTCGGCCGGCGCCGCCGAAAACTTCACCGGAGGAGTCGTCACTGTTGACCGGGCTCACTGTAGCCTTCCATCCTCTGAAGATTGTGTGTCTTGCCCCGGGACAGCCTGCTCAGCACTGCTTGCTGCGGCGTCTCCGGGTAGCCCCGGCTGGAAAAGCGCGCGCACGCGGCTCCCCACATCCGTTCCCCTGGCTTTTTGCATGTCGATGGCGTGCTGGAGGATGCCTGCCGCCGCGACCTGATCCACCACTTTACGGTGGTTCCGGCTGCTCATGCCAGCTTCGTGCAGGTTACGGTGCGCCGTAACACTGCTCAGGCGCTCGTCGACGAGGTTGACCGGAACATCCATTCCCCGGGCAACGAACTCCGCGACCAGGAGTCCGGCGTAGTCGGTGGCCATCCTGGCAGAGGCGTGTTCCTCGCCCTTCATGGTGCGTGGCAGCCCCACGAAGACCTGGACGGCGCCCAGTTCCCCAGCGAGGGACGCGATGACACGCACGTCGGAATTCTTCTTGGCGTTGCGGTCCAGGGTCTTGTGCGGAGTTGCCAGGATTTCGTCCCGGTCGCAGAGGGCCACGCCCACGCGGACGGTGCCGACGTCTACCCCCAGTTTGATGCCCTGGGGGTAGACGGCGCCAGCGGATTCTGTCACGGGTTCCCTAGCGCCGGGAGATGGCGTCCACAACGGCGGCCAGCGCCGGTGCGACCTTGGCGGCGTCCGTGCCGCCACCTTGGGCGACGTCGTCCTTGCCGCCGCCGCCGCCGCCGAGGATTCCGGCCGCGAGCCGGACCAGGGCCCCGGCCTTCACGCCGGCTTCCCGGGCTGCCTCGTTGGTGGCCACCAGGATCATGGGCCGGTCATTGCTGACACCGGCCACTGCCACGGTGGATGCTGCCGAACCGAGGCGGTTGCGCAGGTCGAGGGCAAGGTTACGGATGTCGTCAGCGCCGCCGATCTGGCCGGCGTCGTGTGCGATGACCTGGACGCCGGCTGCGTCCCGGGCTGTGCCCACGAGGTTTCCGGCGGCCGCGGCGATCTGTTCCTTGCGCAGGCGGTCGAGTTCCTTCTCCGTGGCCTTGAGCTTGTTCAGCGTGCTGGCGATTCTGTCGGCGAGCTGACCGGAAGGCACTTTGAGCATCTCGGTCAGTTCAGTCACCAGGGCGCGCTCGGCGGCCAGATGGCGGAAGGCATCCATGCCCACGAACGCCTCCACACGGCGGTTTCCTGAACCGACCGACTGCTCGCCGAGCAGCGACAGGCTGCCGATCAGGGACGTGTTGGGCACGTGCGTGCCGCCGCAGAGTTCCCGGGACCATGCGCCGTCGATCTCCACAACACGGACTTCGCTGCCGTAGTTTTCGCCGAAGAGCGCCATGGCGCCCAGCGCCTTGGCCTCCGCCAGGCCCATGATCTTTGTGTCCACGCGGAAGTTGTTGCGAATGGCGAGGTTGGAGACTTCCTCGATTTCCGAACGCGTGGCGGTGCTGAGGCCTTCGCCCCAGGCGAAGTCGAAGCGCAGGTAGCCGGCCTTGTTGTAGGAACCGCGCTGGGTGGCTTCGGGGCCGAGGATCTGGTGCAGGGCGGCATGGACGATGTGCGTGCCGGTGTGGGCCTGCTCGGCGGCGTGGCGCCGCTCGCGGTCCACGGCTGCGCGGACCAGTGAGTCGGAGCCGATCTCGCCTTCGCGGACGATTGCCTTGTGGACGCTCAGTCCCTTGATGGGGCGTTGGACGTCCAGGACCTCGACCACGAAACCGTCACCGGTGATGAGGCCGGTGTCAGCCGACTGGCCGCCCGCCTCAGCGTAGAACGGTGTCTCCGCCAGGACGAGTTCAATCTCGTCGCCGGTGGCAGCATGCCCCACGTTCTGTCCGCGGCTGAGGATGCCCCGGACCCGGGACTCGCCATCCAGGTCGGTGTATCCGGTAAAGACAGTCTCGCCCTGGGCCAGCAGCTCCTGGAAGGCGCTGAGATCGGCGTGGCCACCCTTCTTGCCCTTGGCGTCCGCCTGGGCACGCTGGCGCTGTTCGAGCATCAGGCGGCGGAATTCCGGCTCGTCGACCTTGAGTCCGGCTTCTTCCGCCATCTCCAGAGTGAGGTCGATCGGGAAGCCGTAGGTGTCGTGCAGGGCGAAGGCATCTGCACCGGACAGCGGCGTGCCGGCGGCCTTGGACTCCGTGACGGCGTCTTCGAGGCGGGCGGTACCTGAAGCGATGGTGCGCAGGAAGGCCCGCTCTTCGGCGTAGGCGATCCGACTGATGCGGTCAAAGTCCGTCGCCACGATGGGGTAGACGCCCTTCATGGCATCGCGTGAGGCGGGGAGCAGGTCCGGCAGGCAGGCCTTTTCGACGCCGAGCAGGCGCATGGAACGCACCGCGCGGCGGATCAGGCGGCGCAGGACGTAGCCGCGGCCCTCGTTGGACGGGGTCACGCCGTCGGCGATCAGCATGAGGGCCGAACGGATGTGGTCACCGACAACGCGCATGCGGACGTCGTCCGTGTGGTGCGGATCCTCAGGTGTTTCGGCCGAAGTGTACTCCCGGCCCGACAGCTCGGCGGCCTTGTCGATCACAGGCCGGACCTGGTCGGTCTCGTACATGTTCTCGACGCCCTGCAGGATCATCGCGAGCCGCTCCATGCCGAGGCCGGTATCGATGTTCTTTTTGGGCAGCTCGCCGACGACGTCGAAGTCGTCCTTGGAGCGGACGTTGTCGATCTGGTACTGCATAAACACCAGGTTCCAGATTTCAACGTAGCGGTTTTCGTCGGCGATGGGACCGCCCTCGACGCCGTAGGCAGGGCCCCGGTCGTAGTAGATCTCCGAGCAGGGGCCTGCGGGGCCCGGCTGGCCGGTGTGCCAGTAGTTGTCGGCCTTGCCCATGCGCTGGATGCGCTCGGACGGGACGCCGGTGTTCGTGAGCCACAGCTCCTTGGCTTCGTCGTCCTCTTCGTAGACCGTCACCCACAGCAGTTCCGGCGGAAGTCCGTATCCGCCATCGTCCACGCTCTTGGTGAGCAGCTCCCAGGCGTACTTGATGGCGTCTTCCTTGAAGTAGTCACCGAAGGAGAAGTTGCCGCACATCTGGAAGAAGGTGCCGTGGCGGGCGGTCTTGCCCACTTCCTCGATGTCACCGGTGCGGATGCACTTCTGGACGCTGGTGGCCCGGGCGAAGGGGGCTTCCTCGCGGGCAGTCAGGTAAGGGATGAACGGGACCATGCCGGCCACGGTGAACAGGAGGGAGGGGTCGCTGGAGACCAGCGAGGCGGAGGGAACCGCGGTGTGTCCTTTGCTGACAAAAAAGTCCACCCAGCGCTTTGTGATCTCCTGCGACTTCATGAGCTGATTACATACCCTTCTCGGTTCACGCGTTGTGCCACGCATGACTTATTGATTCAGACGGCAGTGCCGGCAAGCGGCGACTGCTGGTTTAATTCTCGCGCGTTTTGCCCGCGCGTTCAGCGGCGGGTTACGTCCTGGGAATCGATCCCAAGGGCGGCCCGAAGGTCGGTCTCGCGCTCCTGCATTCCGGCACGCACGGCATCGGCGAAGTCGTATACGCCGTCAGCCAGCCGGCCCACCGCGCGGTTCAGGCCCTCGGGCCCCAGGTTGGACTGGGCTTCGCTGATCTTGCGGAACGCAATGACTCCGATGGCCACGCCGATTCCCATCCAGACAAATCGTTTCATTTCAGTTCTCCGGTGGCTTAGCGGCTGCGGCGGCCGGGTGCGGGCTTCTTGCGGTTGGCCAGTGCTGAACGCACGCCGTAGCTGAAGGCCGCCACCTTGATCAGCGGTGAACCGACTGTCGCTGCAACGAGTGACGACAGTGCGGAAAGGTTTGCCGACGCATCCGAAACGTTGGAGGCGATGCCATCCACTTTCTTCAACTGCTGGTTGGTGGTGGTCACAGTCGCGGTGACTTCGTCCATCAGGGGCGTGGCGCCATCGCTGAGGGAGCGGATGGAGGTCCGAACTTCCTCCAGCACACTGCCGAGCTTCAGGATGGGCACGGCGAGCAGCAGCACCAGGAGCGCAAACACCCCGGCTGCGATCAGGCCGGCAATATCGCCACCAGACATAGACGTTCATCTCCTTGAAACTGACGTGGATCTTTTACGTCCGCGCACGCTGCCTTGATGCGTTCCGCAGATGTCCCCCAAGTACCTTACATACAAAGAAGCCCGTGGCGCTTGCCACGGGCTTCTTTGGATACGCTGCTGGGATTTAGCGTGCGTAGAATTCGACGACGAGCTGCTCTTCGCAGGTTACGGGAACCTCGGAGCGCTTCGGGCGACGGACCAGGCGGGCCTGCAGGGCGTCAAGCTTGACGTCCAGGTAGGCCGGAACCTGGGGCAGGACGTCGCGGTGTGCGCCGGCTGCTGCAACCTGGAGCGGAACCATGGTTTCGCTGCGGGTGTGGACGTGGACAAGCTGGCCTTCGCTGACGCGGAAGGACGGGCGGTCAACGCGGATGCCGTCAACCATGATGTGGCGGTGCACAACGAGCTGGCGGGCCTGGGCGATGGTGCGGGCGAAGCCGGCACGCAGCACGAGGGCGTCGAGACGCATTTCGAGCAGTTCGATCAGGTTTTCACCGGTCAGGCCCTTGGTGCGGCGGGCTTCTTCGAAGGCGCGGGTCATCTGGGCTTCGCGGATGCCGTACTGGGCGCGCAGACGCTGCTTTTCGCGCAGACGTACGGCGTAGTCGGAGTCCTGCTTCTTGCGGGCACGGCCATGCTCACCGGGGCCGTACGGGCGGCGCTCCATGTACTTGGCGGCCTTGGGGGTCAGAGCAATGCCGAGTGCACGCGAGAGGCGTGCTGTACGGCGAGCACGAGTGTTGTTAGCCACTTGTGTCCTTCCAATATCTGCGGTGTGTCAGTGTTACTGGCCTCCATAATGGAGAGCATCGGCCAACCGCTGCCTTTTGCTACTGGGCACAGGGCTACCCCAACGAAACAGCAGAAATACTGAAGGATGGGGAGATTGCGTCCGCGCCTTGCCAGACAACGAACAATCTTAGCAGGATTCGGCCGCATTCCCACACTCCGCCGGCCGCTCCGGCCGCCGCTCCCCCGGTCACTCCCGTGGCGTCACTGCCCGGGCCACTCCACCGCCGACGCCGGTCAGTTGCCGCGGATGATCTTGCGGAGGCGTTCGAGGCGCACGGCGATGTCCCGTTCCGCGCCGTTGGCGGTGGGCTCGTAGTAGTCCCGACCCACCAGATCATCCGGCGGGTACTGCTGGCTGGCCACGGAATGGGGTGCATCGTGGGCGTACTTGTAGCCGAGCCCGTGGCCCAGCTGCTTGGAGCCGGGGTAGTGCGCATCACGCAGGTGCGCCGGGATCCCGTTGCCCAGGCCGGCACGGACATCCGCGACGGCCTTGTTGATTCCCATGTACGCGGCATTGGATTTCGGGGCGGTGGCCAGATGCACCACGGCCTCGGCCAGGACGATCCGCCCCTCGGGCATGCCGATCAGCTGGACTGCCTGGGCGGCGGCGACCGCCGTCTGCAGCGCGGTGGGGTCCGCCATTCCCACGTCCTCCGCCGCGGAAATCACGATTCGCCGGGCGATGAACCTCGGGTCCTCCCCTGCCTCCAGCATTCTGGCCAGGTAGTGCAGTGCGGCGTCGACGTCGGAGCCGCGGACCGATTTGATGAAGGCGCTGGCGACGTCGTAGTGCTGGTCCCCGGCGCGGTCGTAGCGCACGGCAGCCACATCCAGGGCCCGTTCGGTGTGCTTGAGCTCCACGGTGACCAGCGAGTCAGCAGCGGCATCGTCCGCATCGCCGAACGCCACGCCTGCAGCGGCTTCGAGGGCCGTCAAGGCTCGCCGGGCGTCGCCGCCCGCGAGCCGGACGAGGTGCGCCAGGGCCTCGGCGCTGAGCTCCACTTTCCCGTTCAGGCCGCGTTCGTCCGCCACGGCACGCTGCAGCAGCCCTTCGATGTCCGCCTCCGTCAGCGGTTTCAGGGTGAGCAGGAGGGAGCGGGACAGCAGGGGCGAGACCACCGAAAAGGACGGGTTTTCGGTGGTTGCTGCTACGAGCACCACCCAGCGGTTCTCGACGCCGGGCAGCAGGGCATCCTGCTGGGCCTTGTTGAAGCGGTGGATCTCGTCGAGGAAAAGCACAGTGGTGGTCTTGTACAGGTCCCGTGCTGTCAGGGCTTCGTCCATAACCCGCCGGACGTCCTTGACGCCTGCTGTGATGGCGGACAGCTCCACGAACTTCCGCCCCTTGCCCTTGGCGATCACGTGCGCCAGCGTGGTTTTTCCGGTCCCGGGCGGTCCCCAGAGGATCAGCGAGCTGGGCCCTGCGGGACCCAGGGCGTCGGTGCCGGCGGCCAGCTGCCGCAACGGCGATCCCTGCCCCAGCAGGTGCTGCTGGCCCACCACGTCATCCAGGGTGCGTGGCCGCATCCGCACGGCCAAGGGACTGCGGGGCGCGGCGGTACGGCCGGACGACGACGGTTCGTCAGTGTCGTCGTCGTCATTGCCATGCCCTTGGGCGAAGAGATCATCCACATAGATAGGCTACTCATTAGTTCACTGCCCCACTTCCGCCCTCCATTTCCGTCCGCCACCTAAGGGATCCCGCCATGAGCGCACGCAGTACCCCCGGCGCCGGCCGGCCGGGGTCCGTCAGGACCGCGTTTGTGTCCGGCGGACGCCTGGCCGGCTGGGCGGAACGCTTCGGTGCCTCGCACGGCGGCTTCCGGATCAGCGTTGACGACGACGGCGTGCGGCTGCTGGCGGACGACGGCACCACTGCGCTGCTCCAGGCTCCATGGCCACCTGACGGACGTCCTGGACGCGGCGCTGATCCCCTGGAGCGTCTGGCCTCCGTCGCCGCCCAGCCACGGACGGCCGGCCTGGTGCTTGTGCGGCGCGGCGGCTATGCGGTGGGCGTTGCCCGGGAAGGCATCCTGCTCGCATCCAAGGCAGGGTCCCGCTACGTGCAGTCCCGCACCGCGGCCGGCGGCCAGTCGCAGCAGCGGTTCGCACGGCGCCGGGCCAACCAGGCTGATGAGCTGGTGGAGAAAGTGGCGGCCCACGCCGCGGCGGCCTTCGGCGGCCAGCCTCTCGAATATGTTGCTCCGGGCGGGGACCGGACCCTTGCGGGGCTGGTCCTGGACCACCCTGCCATGAAACTGTATGCCGCAGTCCCCCGGCTGGACTTCCTGGATGTGCCTGATCCCAACGGCTCGGTGCTGCGGAAGGCCGCCGCGGATGCCTGCGCCGTCAGGATACAGGTGGCGGACGCACCGCCCTAGTTATCCACCGGCCACGACTCGGCCAAGACCCGCGGCCTGCTCGACGAACTCAGCTGCGAGGCCGAGGTCGCCACCAAGGGCAACTCAATCTCGGGGTGGTACTCCGTGACCCACTCGGCCATCCGACGCTTCCGTCCCGTGATGAAATCCATCGTGGCATCCCGGTGCGTCACGTACTCCTCGGTCGTGGCCGGTGCCCCGGAACGCTCGAAGTTGTCGAAAGGGGGCTTCTTAGTTCTCCTGCTTAGTGACGCCGGATGCACTCAAGCGTGAGGTCCATGCGCAGCTCATGGTCCAACCGGAGCCTCGGACTGTCCCTGTCCGCGTCGGCTCTGGTCCTCTCTCGGACCCAAGGAAAAAGGTAGTGCCAGCCCAAAAGACAGGTACCGACTACCGGGTACCGGAGGTTTGCCTGGTCTATAAACTCCGGATTGAGCCGTTATATCGGCACGAACGCGACACAACAGACTTCGCTTTCCACATGCAGGAGGACCTGATGCGGTTCATAACAGGATTGTCCCGGCGACACCGGGGGCGGCGTTCCGCCCCGAGCAAGAAAGGACCAGGCGCCGGCAATCCCCGGTTCCGCCGGGGTACATCCGCTTCCCTCCTGTTCCGGCGGCGTGCGGCCATCAGCATGATCCTGGCGGCGCTCATGCTGGTCGGCAATATCCCCGCAACCGCTGCAGGCACGGTGACCTCCACGATCCCGGTCGGGTCGCTTCCGGCAGGTGTTGCGTTCACCCCGGACGGGTCGACAGCCTACGTCATCAACACCGGCTCGGACACGGTGTCGGTTATCGATGTGGCGTCGGGCACCGTGACCTCCACGATCCCGGTCGGGCCGGGTCCGAACGGTGTTGCGTTCACCCCGGACGGGTCGACAGCTTACGTCACCAACACCGCTTCCGACACGGTGTCGGTCATCACTGTGGCGTCGGGCACCGTGACCTCCACGATCACGGTTGGGTCGGAACCGGTCGGTATCGCGTTCACCCCGGACGGGTCGACAGCCTACGTCACCGACAACGGTTTCAGAACGGTGTCGGTCATCGATGTGGCGTCGGGCACGGTGACCTCCACGATCACGGTCGGGTCGCATCCGTACGGTGTTGCGTTCACCCCGGACGGGTCGACAGCATACGTCACCAACGACGGTTCCGACTCGGTGTCGGTCATTTCTGTGGTGTCGGGCACGGTGACCTCCACGATCCCGGCCGGGTCGAATCCGACCGGTGTTGCGTTCACCCCAGACGGGTCGACAGCCTACGTCACCAACTACGGTTCCCACACTGTGTCGGTCATCAATGTGGTGTCGGCACCCCCGGTGTTCACCGCGGACACACCACCGACCAAAGCGACCACGCGTGCCGCCTACAGCTACACGTTCACCGCCACGGGTGACCCAGCCCCGACCTTCTACGTGTCCTCCGGTGCACTGCCCGCAGGGCTGAGCCTGGACTCCAGCACAGGGGTCCTTTCCGGGACCCCGACCAAGGCCGGCAAGGCAACGTTTAAGGTGACCGCCACCAACGGCGTCAGCCCCGACGCGGTCACCCAGCCCATCACGATCACCGTGACCAAGGGCAAGGGCCGCTGAGCATGAAGATGTCTGGTTTGACGGATCGTTCATGCATGTCTGAGGGACGCTGATGGCAGCTCAACTCCACTCGGTTCGCTGTCCGGTGAAGGATCGGTCAATGGGCATCTATGGTGACATTCAGCGCTGGACCACACCGCACTCAAACAGGAGGACCTGAGTGTTTACGCCATCGGGACCGCGGGCGAAAAGTTGCTGATCTCCGGCGTCACTCGGCCGCCTTACGGACGCAAACCCTTGGGCTAAGCGTTGATGTACCGGAGCCATGATGTACCTGAGCCCTTGATGAACCCCTGCCGTGGATGCGCCCGTGCATTGCAGCGGCCGCACACACCGTCAACAGCCGGTCAGGTGCCGCTTGGGCCGTTCCTGCCGGTAGAGGTAGCGGCCGGCCTCCTGGAATCCTGCCTGGGCGTAGAGCTGCCGGGCCCCGGAGTTCGCTGCGGTGACCAGTAGCCAGTAGCCAGCCAGGTTGCGGGCGGCGCCTTCCTGCAGGAGCGCCTGCATGATCCGCAGAGCATGGCCGCGCCGCCGGGCGTCCGGGCGGGTGGCCATGCTGTACAGCCCGCCCCAGCAGCCTCCTGCCTGCCCGGCGGGAGGGAGAGCGAGCCGGCCGACGGCGGCTGGCACGCCGTCGTCGGACCGCACCAGGGCATAGAGCGACGGGCAGCCTGCCAGGATGCTGCGTGCGGTCTCCCGCTCGGCCAGGCCGCCGCGGCCATCCACGCTCCACCACAGCTCAAGCCACTCATCGCTGGGGACCGTGGAGATCTCGACGCCGGGTTGGGCCGCCGCAGGATGGGTTAGCGCAGGTTGGTCCGCCACCTGCCCGCCGTTACTCCGGTACATCACCAGCGTTTCGGATTGGCGCGTGAAGCCTTCCCCATCGAGGATGGCATTCAGTCCGGTGGAGCGGGGATCATCGAAGACCTGGAAAATCAGCGGCAGGCGCCGGCCGCGGTACCAGAGCCGGGCTGCACGCAAGGCCTCGTGCTGCCGGTGCATATCGCCCTCCGGCTCGCGCGGCCAGACGGAATTGGCGCGCTGGGTCACGCCGGAAGCTGCGCGAAGCACCCAGCCGTCGGATTCCTCGCGGTCCGGCGCCGGCCAGGCGGCATCCATCAGCGCCTCAAGCCCAGGCAGGGCAAGGGCTGGAGCAGGACGTTGAGCTGTCATGGCGTATACCACCCTTCCAATGCGAAAGGCCCCCCGGTTTCCCGGGGAGCCTCTCGACTGCGGTGTCTAGATTATTCAGCCTTCTTGGGCTCTTCCGTTTTCGGCTGGGGCTTGAAGTCCACGCCGGCTTCCTTGCGCTGCTGCGCCGTGATGGGTGCGGGGGCCTGTGTCAGGGGGTCGTAGCCGTTGCCCGTCTTCG
Organism: Pseudarthrobacter sp.; assembly: GCF_036675385.1. Classification (NCBI taxonomy): domain Bacteria; kingdom Bacillati; phylum Actinomycetota; class Actinomycetes; order Micrococcales; family Micrococcaceae; genus Pseudarthrobacter; species Pseudarthrobacter sp. Next base: position 10,639 of record NZ_JAKFFD010000038.1, read on the forward strand.
GGAAGGCAATGACGTCGCGGATGGACTCAACGCCCGCGAGCAGTGCCACTACACGGTCCCAGCCGAACGCGATGCCGCCGTGCGGAGGAGCGCCGAACTTGAAGCCTTCCAGCAGGAAGCCGAACTTGGTCTGGGCGTCTGCCTTGTCCAGCCCCATCAGTTCGAAGACGCGTTCCTGGACGTCACGCTCGTGGATACGGATGGAGCCGCCGCCGATTTCATTGCCGTTGCAGACGATGTCATAGGCGTAGGACAGGGCCGATTCCGGATCCTTGTCGAACGTGTCCATGAACTCAGGCTTGGGCGAGGTGAAGGCGTGGTGGACAGCCGTCCACTTTCCGGCGCCAACAGCCACATCGCCGGAGGCCACCGCTGCGGCGGCCGGTTCGAACATGGGGGCGTCAACCACCCAGCAGAAGGCCCAGGCGCTGGGGTCGATCAGGCCGGTGCGGTGGCCGATCTCCACGCGGGCAGCACCCAGGAGGGCGCGGGCCGCTGACTTCTCACCGGCGGCGAAGAAGATGCAGTCGCCCGGCTTGGCGCCCACGGCGTCGGCGAGGCCTGCACGCTCGGTTTCGTTCAGGTTCTTGGCAACAGGGCCAGCCAGTTCGCCGTCTTCCTTGAAGAGCACGTAGGCCAGGCCCTTGTGGCCGCGCTGCTTGGCGAATTCCTGCCAGCCGTCCAGGGTGCGTCGCGGCTGGGAAGCGCCGCCGGGCATCACCACGGCGCCGACATACGGGGCCTTGAAGACGCCGAAGCCGGTGTCCTTGAAGAATTCGGTGAGCTCAGTCAGCTCCACGCCGAAGCGGAGATCGGGCTTGTCCGAGCCATAGCGCGCCATGGCGTCGGCGTACGTGATGCGCTGGATGGGCGTCGGGATCTCGACGTCGATCAGCTTCCACAGCGCCTTGACGATGTTTTCGCCCAGGGCAATGATGTCGTCCTGGTCCACGAAGCTGGCTTCGATGTCCAGCTGGGTGAATTCGGGCTGGCGGTCGGCGCGGAAGTCCTCGTCGCGGTAGCAGCGCGCGATCTGGTAGTACTTCTCGAAACCGCCCACCTGCAGGAGCTGCTTGAAAAGCTGCGGGGACTGCGGCAGCGCGTACCAGGAACCCGGTGCCAGGCGGGCGGGGACCACGAAGTCGCGGGCGCCTTCCGGCGTCGAACGCGTCAGCGTGGGGGTCTCGATCTCGACAAAACCGTCCTGGTGGAGCAGTTCACGGGCAATCCGGTTTGCTTCGGAGCGCAGCCGGAGGTTACGGGCGGGGCCGGGGCGGCGCAGGTCGAGGTAGCGGTGCTTCAGGCGGGCTTCCTCACCGACCTCCACGTGCTCGTCGATCTGGAACGGCAGCGGATCGGAGGTGTTGAGGATAACCACCTTGTCCGCCATGACTTCAATGGCGCCGGTGGCCAGGGCGGGGTTCTCGTTGCCCTCGGGGCGCTTGGAGACGGTGCCGGTGATCTGCAGGACGTACTCGTTGCGCAGACCGTGGAAGACCTCTTCCTCACGGACCACAACCTGGGCCACGCCGGACGCATCGCGCAGATCCACGAATGCAACACCACCGTGATCACGACGGCGGCCCACCCAGCCGGCCAGGGTTACGGTTTGTCCAATGTGCTCGGAGCGAAGGGATCCGAGGTCATGTGTGCGCAGCACAGCACGCCTTTCTGAAGACGACAGCAGGAAAACAAAAGATAAAAAACTGCATAGGATCGTTCCGGGAACAATCCCGTCTGAGTTTACCCGCTGGAAAGGCCCGACTCCCCCATGCCCGAACACCAGCAGCTTCAACGGAGGCTGGGCGTGTTTGACGCCACGTCCATCGGCCTCGGCTCCATGCTCGGGGCCGGCGTTTTTGTCGTCTTCGCCCCCGCGGCGGGCCTGGCCGGAAATTTCCTGGTCCTCTCTGTCCTGATCGCGGGTGCCGTGGCCTACTGCAACGCGGTGGCCTCCGCGGAACTGGCTGCACGGTATCCGGCCAGCGGCGGAACGTACGTGTACGGCCGGAAGCGCCTGGGAGAATGGCCCGCTTTCCTGGCCGGCTGGGGATTTGTCAGCGGCAAGACGGCCTCCTGCGCCGCCATGGCCCTGACGTTCGGCCACTACGTGTCACCGGGCTACGCGGTGCCGGTTGCCATCGCTGCGGTGGTGTCGCTGACCGCTGTGAACCTGTTTGGCATTACCCGCACCGCATTCCTGACCAGGCTCCTGCTGTGCGTGGTCCTGGCCACCCTGGTGTTTGTTGCCGCTGCCGCCATCGTGGGGCCGCATCCTGCGGGCTTTTCGGCAGGCGGAACGTCCGACGGCGGAGCTACCGCCGGCTTTAGTGGCGTGCTGCCGGCCGCCGGCCTGATGTTCTTCGCCTTCGCGGGGTACGCCCGCATCGCCACCCTCGGAGAGGAAGTCAAGGACCCGGCCAGGACCATTCCGCGTGCGATCCTGGCTGCGCTCGCCGGCGCCTTCGCCATCTACCTGGCGTTGGCGCTGCTGCTCCAAAACCACTTGGCCGAAGGCAGGCTGGCCGTCACCACGACCCCGCTGCTGGACGCTGTAGTGAATTCGCAGTTCGCCGCCGGTGCGCCAGTGGTCCAGGCCGGCGCGGCAGCGGCGTGCCTGGGTGCGTTGCTGGCGCTCATTACCGGAGTGGGGCGCACCACCCTTGCCATGGCGCGGGAACGTGACCTGCCGGCGCCCCTGGCACGGGTGGGCGGCAAGCACACGGTGCCGTTCGTGGCAGAACTGGCGGTGGCCGCCGTCGTGATTTTCCTGATCCTGACCACTGACGTGATGACGGTGGTGGGGTTCTCCAGCTTCGGTGTGCTCATCTACTACGCGGTGACGAACGCCGCCGCGTACACCCTGGAGGAGCACCCGGCCCACGGCCCCCGGTGGCTCAATGTGGTTGGCTTCATCAGCTGCCTGCTGCTGGCCTTCACGCTGCCGCCCGTCTCAGTGCTGGGGATGGCCGCCGTGCTGGCCGTCGGCGCGGCCGTGCGGTTCGTAGTGCTTCGGCTGCGCCGCTAGCCGCCGCCAACACCGGGCCGGTCAGGCCGGCTGGGCTGCTGCCGCTGGCACCTGGACTGTTGTGACCTGGACGTTAAGGTCTTCCGACGGCGGGGTCCAGGTTGCGGGATCAGCGTCGGCCTGCGCGCCGGACCGGATGTCCTTGACCTGGTGCTTGCCGTCGTCGTCGGTGAACCAGACGAACGGGATCCCGCGGCGGTCCGCGAATTTGATCTGCTTCCCGAACTTCTCGGCCTTGGCAGCGACTTCGGTGGCGATGCCCCGGCTGCGGAGCTGGGCGGCAACGTCCTGCGCGGCACCCCAGCTGTCATCAGTGGTGAGCGCCACCAGCACGGCGGTGGGCACCGAACGGGAGGCCTTGGCCAGGTCCTGGCTCAGGATGCGCGACACCAGCCGCGTCACACCGATGGAGAGGCCGACGCCGGGGAACTTGCGGTTGCCCTTGCTCGCCAACGCGTCGTAGCGGCCGCCGGAGCAGATGGAACCGAGCTGTTCGTGGCCCACCAGGACCGTCTCCACCACCGTGCCGGTGTAGTAATCCAGGCCGCGGGCGATACTGAGGTCGGCAACAACCTTGCCCGGCGCGCGCTGCACGGCGGCCTCGATCACCTGTTCGAGTTCATTCAAACCCTCCTCAAGGAGGTCGTTGGTCACGCCGAGCGCACGGACCTGGGCCACAAACGAGGTGTCCTCGGTACGGATTCCTGCCAGCTTCAGCGCGGCCTGCGCCTGGTCATCAGTAGCACCCAGTTCGGTCTTGAGCAGCTCTGCGACCTTGGCTGCGCCGATCTTTTCCAGCTTGTCGATGCTGCGGAGCACGCCGGCGGTGTCATCCAGGCCGATGCCGCGGTAGAAGCCTTCGGCAAGCTTGCGGTTGTTGATCCGGAGGCGGAAGTCCGGAATCGGCAGTGCGCTCAAGGCTTCGGCAATGACCAGGGCAATCTCCACGTCATAGCGGAACGGCAGCTCGCCGTCGCCCACCACATCGATGTCTGCCTGGGTGAATTCGCGGGCCCGGCCTTCCTGGGGGCGCTCCCCGCGCCAGACTTTCTGGATCTGGTAGCGCCGGAACGGGAACGCGAGGTACCCGGCGTTCTCGACGACGTACCGCGCAAAAGGCACCGTGAGGTCGAAGTGCAGCGCGAGGGCGTTGGGGTCGGCTTTGCCGGCCTTGCCCGCGTCGGAGGTGTCGGCGTCGTCGTCCTGAAGGCGGCTGAGGCCGTAGACCTCCTTATCAATCTCACCCTTGCGCAGCAGCTGGCCCACGGTTTCCACGGCACGGGTCTCGATGGACGCGAAGCCGTGCAGCTCAAAAACCTTGCGCAGGGTGTCCAGCACGTGCAGCTCCACCAGCCGCTCCTCGGGAAGCCACTCGGGGAATCCGGACAGGGAGGCTGTGCGTGCCATGGTGGATGTTCTCCTCTTGATGAAGGGTTGCCTGGGACTTTGCCCGGCATTCCGCCCGAAACGGGCGGGGAACGGCGGCAGTCCGGCAACTCATGCATAAACTATGTGCGGCAGTCAGTTTATGCGTCATCCGCCGGCATCTCTAATACGGCGGCCGGCACCGCAACGCTGCCGGCAGACAACCGCCTCCGGATTCAGTTCCTACCGGACGCGGCCCGATACAAGGAGGACCATTGGCGGCCAGTTCACGCAGCGCCCGCGAAGCCAAACGGCGCATCCAGCAGATGGAGGCAAAGCGCGAGCTGCGGCGGGACCAGGAGAAACGCCGCAAGCGCGACAACCTCATCGCTGCCTGCGCCGGAACCGCCGCCGTCCTGCTCGCCGTCGTGCTTCAGTTCACTGTCTTTGCCGGCAATCCCACTGAACAGGAATTCGCCGCCGCGGAGGCCGGCCTGACCAGCCCAAGCGACTCCCCCACGCCTTCCGCGCCCGCCACGAACGGCGCGAACATCCCGGCCCCGGACACTGCCGCCGGAAAGGTGTTCACTGGTGAACTGGCACTGAACGGGAACGTGCTCGGCGTCGAAATCGACGGTACCAAGGCACCCCAGGCTGCCGCGGTCTTCAAAGCACTGACGGACGAGGGCTTCTACAACGGCAGCGCGTGCCACCGGCTGACCACGGGCGAAACCTTCGGACTCCTGCAGTGCGGTGGCGCCACCGCTGCTGCCGACCCCGAGTACACCTGGGGTCCCCTCGAAAACACCCCGGTAGACAACATGTACCCTGCGGGCACGATTGCCATCGCCCGGTCCGGCGACAACGCCTACGGTAATGGCAAGCAGTTCTTTGTGGTCTACAAAGACACGGTGATTCCCGCCGACTCTGCCGGGGGCTATACGGTGGTGGGCAAGGTGACCTCTGGAATGGAAGCAGTCAATGCCATTGCCGCCGCGGGAATCAAGCCCGGCTCCAGCGCATCAGACGGCGCACCTGTGCAACCAGTCACGATAGACTCGGTTTCTCTGAAGTAGGAAGCCGGGCCTTTACGGCCGCGGTGCAGTACGTGAGTATTTCCCTCCAAGCGAAAGACTTTTAGCGGTGACAGACAGTCAGAAATCCGACGAAACAGCAGCAGACCTGACCGAGGTAACGGCCCCCGTGGCTGACCAGGCAGACGCTGTCCAGGCAACCGCCGAACAGGCCACGGTTGACGAAACCGCGGCTGAAGCGGTCGTGGATCCCGAGGGCGTGGCCGTCCAGGCCGAAGATGCCGAGGCCGCAGCGGCCCCGGTGGAACGTACCGAGGTCCCGGCCGCCCCGGTTGAAGAGAGCGCGGCTGAAGAAGAGAGCGCGGCCGACGAAGCCCCGGCTCCGGCACCCGCGCCTGCTCCGGCACCTCGACCCGCCCCGTCACCGGCAGCCTTCGCTGCCCGGCCCAAGCCGGCAGCAGCCGCACCTGTGGCAGCACCGGCACCCGTCGCCTCGGCAACTTCGCTGGCGGAAGCGGCAAAGTGGGGCCGTGTCGAGGGTGACGGCCACGTATTCCTGACGATCGACGGCGACGAGCACCCGGTGGGCCAGTACCCCGGCGTCAGCAATGACGAAGCCCTTGCCTACTTCGCGCGGAAGCATGACGACATTGTTGCGCAGGTCCTGCTCCTGGAGCAGCGCATCAGCTCCAAGGCGCCCAGCACCGATATGCAGAAGACCGTCACGCACCTGCGCGAGCAGCTGGCGGAGCGGAACATGGTGGGAGACCTCCGTTCCACCGAAGCACGGCTCGACGCTGTTTCCGTTCAGATCGCAGAACTCGAAAAGGCAGAGAAGGCAGAACACGACGCCGTTCGCTCCGCCGAGCTCGCGGCCCGCGAGGCCATCGTGGCCGAAGCCGAAGAGATCTCGGGGCAGGATCCCGCACAGATCCAATGGAAGACCTCCAGCGCCCGGATGAACGATCTTTTTGAAAGCTGGAAGACAGCCCAGAAGGGCGGCATCCGGCTTGGCCGCAGCAACGAGGACGCCTTGTGGAAGCGGTTCCGTGCCGCCCGCACCGTCTTCGACCGTCACCGCCGCGCCTACTTCTCCCAGCTGGACAGCACCAACTCGGCCGCAAAATCGGCCAAGGAGAAGCTCATCGCCGAAGCCGAGGCCCTGTCCTCATCCACCGACTGGGGCTTCGCCGCGGGCGAATACCGCCGGCTCATGGACGAATGGAAGGCCTCACCGCGCGCCAGCCGCAAGGACGACGACGCCCTCTGGGCCCGTTTCCGTGCCGCCCAGGACGTGTTCTTCACGCACCGGCAGGCAGCCAACGAGGAGATCGACCAGGAATACGCCGCCAACCTCACGGTGAAGGAAGCGCTCCTCGTCGAAGCGAACAGCATTCTGCCGGTCAAGGACCTGGCCGCGGCCAAGAAGGCGCTCCAGTCTGTCCGGGACCGCTGGGAAGAAGCCGGTAAGGTGCCCCGCGCCGACATGGGCCGCATCGAAGCCGGCCTCCGCAAGGTGGAGGACGCTGTCCGCAACGCCGAAGAGGAAAACTGGCAGCGCTCCAACCCGGAGACGAAGGCCCGCACCAACAGCGCCCTGTCGCAGCTGGAAGCAGCCATTTCCGGCCTGCAGGACGATCTCGCCAAGGCCGAGAAAGCCGGCGACCAGCGCAAGATCAAGGGGGCCCGCGAAGCCCTCGAGGCGAGGCAGGCCTGGTTGGACCAGATCCAGCGCTCGGCCAGCGAGCTTTCCTAGCAGTTATTTTGTAGGACGCCTTTCATCAGGCGTCTGTCGCAGGGCGCACAGGCCCGGTCCCGGTTATCCACATAACCGGGACCGGGCCTGTGCGCGTTAAGGGAAGACGCGACAGGATGGGGGGATGGCCACCTCCCCACCACCCCAATACCCGGACCTGTATTCGCCGGGCAGGCCTTTCGCGTGGCCCGAACTCCAGTCGCTGGCAGCGGACGGTGTCCTGGCGCAGTTCCACCAGCACGGCTTCACGTTGCCGGATGCTCCCGCGTCACCCCAGGTGCGGGCCAGAACGGTGGCCAACGCGGTTCCGGCGGCCGTCAGGCAACGCGTGGTGGCCGGGCGGATGACGGCGGCCTGGATCTACGGCTGTGCGGCTGAACCGGACCGGCTGGCCTTGCTTGTGGATGCGAAGCGGCGGATTTCGAGCCTCCGCAACACAAGGGGCTGCACGCTCCATGAAGTCCGGCTTGGTCCGTTCGACGTTGTCAGCATGGGCGGGCTGATGGTGTCGAGTCCACTCCGCACCGCCGTCGACATCGCCCTGCATGTCGACGCCCACCGGGCCCTGCCAGCACTGGCGGGGTTGCTGGCCCGTCCGGAGCGGGACGTGCGGCTGCGCCTGCTGATTCTGGCCATTGAGGCCAGCCCGCGGGTCCCCCACAAACGGGCCGCACTGGAAAAGCTGGCCTTGCTAGCTCCGGCGCTTGTTACCGGTGGTCCGGTAGACGTCGAACACGCCGTCGATGCGCCGCACGGCACTGAGAACGTGGCTGAGGTACTTGGGGTCGCCCATCTCGAAGGCGAACCTGGAGATGGCCACCCTGTCGGTGGAGGTGTTCACGCTGGCCGCCAGAATGTTGACGTGGTTCTCGGACAGGACACGCGTGACGTCCGAGAGCAGGGACTTCCGGTCCAGCGCCTCAACCTGGATCTCCACCAGGAAAACACTTGACTGGGTGGGTGCCCAGTCAACCTCGACAATCCTGTCGGGCTGGTCCCGGAGATCCGAAATATTGGTGCAGTCCGTGCGGTGCACCGAAACCCCGGAGCCGCGGGTGACAAAGCCGAGAATCGGATCCGGCGGAACGGGCGTGCAACAGCGCGCGAGCTTCACCCAGACATCGCCAACGCCGCGCACCACCACGCCGGAATCGGAGAACTTGGTTTTGGCCACCTGCGTGGGGATGCTGACTTCAGTGATGTCGTCGTCAGTGCTCTCGTTGCCGCCCAGGCTTTCAACGAGTTTCTCCATGACCGACTGCGCTGACGTATGACCGTCGCCCACGCCGGCGTAGAGGCCCGAGATGTCAACGTACTTGAACTCTGCGGCTACCGCCGCGAGGGCCTCGTGCGTCATCAGGCGCTGCAGGGGCAGGTTCTGCTTGCGCATGGCGCGGGTCAGGAGTTCCTTGCCACGGTCGATCGCCTCTTCGCGGCGTTCCTTGCTGAACCACTGGCGGATCTTGTTCCGCGCACGCGCGCTCTTGACGAAATGCTGCCAGTCCTGGCTGGGGCCGGCGCCTTCCGCCTTCGAAGTGAAGATCTCCACCCAGTCACCGTGGTTTAGCTCGCTGTTGAGCGGGACCAGCTTGCCGTTGACCCGTGCGCCGATGGTGCGGTGTCCCACCTCGGTGTGGACGGCATAGGCAAAATCCACCGGAGTCGATCCGGCGGGCAGTGCCATGACCTCACCCTTGGGGGTAAAGACAAAGACTTCGCGGGCATTGATCTCAAACCGCAGCGAGTCCAGGAATTCCCCGGGATCGGACGTTTCCTGCTGCCAGTCCACCAGGGACCTCAGCCAGCCCATGTCACCGTCGCGGGGGCTGCCCGGCCCGACAGCCGTACGGCTGGGCTGATCCTTGTACTTCCAGTGGGCGGCCACACCGTACTCAGCACGGCGGTGCATTTCGTGGGTCCTGATCTGGATCTCCACGGGCTTGCCGCCGGGTCCGATCACCGTGGTGTGCAGCGACTGGTACATATTGAACTTGGGCATGGCGATGTAGTCTTTGAACCGCCCCGGCAGCGGGTTCCAGCGCGAATGCATGGTGCCCAGGGCGGCATAACAGTCCCGGACCGAATCGACGAGTACACGGACGCCCATGAGGTCGTTGATGTCGTCGAAATCCTTGTCCCGGACGATCATCTTCTGGTAGATCGAGTAATAGTGCTTCGGCCTGCCGGTGATAGTGGCCTTGATCCGGGCAGTACGGAGATCCTCAGTGATCTGGTCCCGGATGACGCCGAGGCTTTTCTCCCGTTCCGGGGTGCGGTCGCCCACCATCCGGACGATTTCCTCATAGACCTTTGGATAGAGGGCCGCGAAGGACAGGTCCTCCAACTCCCATTTGATGGTGTTCATGCCCAGGCGGTGGGCCAGGGGCGCGAATATTTCCAGGGTTTCGCGGGCTTTTCGGGCCGATGACTCCGCGGAGACAAACCGCCAGGTCCGGGCGTTGTGGAGCCTGTCCGCGAGCTTGATCATCAGGACCCGGATGTCCTTGGCCATGGCCACAACCATCTTGCGGACGGTCTCTGACTGCGCGGCTTCACCAAAGCTGACTTTGTCCAGCTTGGTGACGCCGTCCACCAGCATGGCAACCTCGGGACCGAAGTCCCTTTTGAGGTCCGCCAGGGTGTAAGGGGTGTCCTCGACCGTGTCGTGCAGCAGCGCCGCGGCGAGGGTGGTTCCGCTGAGGCCCAGCTCAGCGAGGATGGTGGCTACGGCCACGGGGTGGGTGATGTACGGATCACCGCTCTTGCGCTTCTGCCCACGGTGGCTCTGCTCAGCCACCTCGAAGGCGCGCTGAATAAGATCAAAATCTTCTTTGGGGTTGTTCGCACGGACGGTACGCAGCAGCGGCTCAAGAATGGGCGAATAGGTTGCCGTGCCGCGGCCGGTCAGCCGGGCAAGACGGGAGCGGGTACGTTCGCGGCGTCCGGGAAATGTAGGGCGGGCGCCCGATTTGTCCACGGGAACAACCGGCGCCGGGTGTGCGGAAGCGGTCAGTCCGGTCTGAACTCCGTGTCCCGGACTGTTATCCCCGCCTGCCGTTGGCACCGATGCCGAACGTTCTTCCAATGAAGCACCCCTCACGACTGTTTAATTACCCCAGTCTATTCCCCCGCCAGTTCACTTATGTAACCGACGCCTAAATGCGAAACGGGCCGGGCGACGTCGGTATTCCGACGCCGCCCGGCCCGCTGTGGTGCGAAAGGTCAGGCCCCTGCGGGCTCAGCCGATTCTTCGGTCCGGGAGTTGTTCGCGGACCTGCGGTGTTCAACGCGTTTCGCCTGCTTCACCAGTTCAGGTTCGTTCTGGCGCAGCCAGGCATACATCGGGGCGGCGATAAATATGGTCGCCGCCGTGCCGATCAGGATTCCGACGAACAGTGCCAGGGACAGGTCGCGCAGCGTGCCTGCCCCCAGCAGGCCGGCACCGATGAACAGGATGGCGCCGACCGGCAGGATGGCCACCATCATGGTGTTGATGGAACGCACCAGGGTCTGGTTGACGGCGAGGTTGACTTCCTCACCGAAAGTGCGGCGGGTGGACGCATCCATATCAGCAGTGTTTTCACGGATCTTGTCGAAGACCACCACCGTGTCATACAGCGAGTAGCTGAGCACCGTCAGGAACCCGATGATGGCAGACGGCGTTACCTCGAAATCGCTGAGGGCGTACACGCCTGCGGTGATGAACATCGTCACCAGCATTCCAGCCATCGCGGACAGCGACATCTTCCACGTCCGGAAGTACAGCGCCATCAGCACTGCGGCCAGCGCCACAAAGACGATCAGGCCGATCAGGGCCTGCTTCGTGACATCCGCACCCCAGGTGGGTCCGATAAAGGTTGAGGTCACTTCGTTGTTGGTGACGCCGTAGGCCGAGGTGAGGCCTTCCTTGATCCTGAGGGTCTCGTCGTCCGTGAGCTTGTCCGTCTGGATGCGCATGGTGGTACCGGCGACATTGGCCACACGGGGAACGCTGCCGGCCACAACGTCTTCAACAACCTTTTCGCCAAGGGCCGAGTCGGTGCTCTGCACGTTGGAGACGGTGAACTCCGATCCGCCGCGGAATTCGATGCCAAGGTTGAAGCCGCCCTTGGCAACCGGGATGAGGATTGACAGTACGACCGCCACCGCCGCGATGATGAACCACAGTTTCTTGGCACTGACGAAGTTGTAGGAGCGCTTCCCGGTGTAGAGCTCGTTGCCGAAATTGGCGAAGCTGCTGGACATTACTTGTTCTCCTTGGCTGCGCTCTTGGAGGAGCTGGTGAGCTGCTCCTGCTTTTCCGCGAGGCGGCGTTCTGCGATGGTCATGCGTCGTTCAGCCTCGGCGACCGCCCCGGTGTTCTTGGCCCGGACCACGGAGGGCTTGGCCTCAGGCGTGCGCAGGCGTCCGGCGCCACGGTAGAGCGGCAAAACACCGAGCCGCTTGGGGTCAAGGCCGGAGAGCCGGTGGCCCTCCCCGAAGAACTTGGTGCGCGCCAGGACCTGCAGGGTGGGGTGCGTGAACATAAAGACCACGATGAGGTCGGCAATGGCCGTCAGACCGAGCGTGAATGCGAACCCGCGGACGTTGCCGACGGCAACAAAGTAAAGCACCAGCGCGGCCAGCAGGTTCACGGCCTTGGATGCCAGGACAGTGCGCTTGGCCCGCTTCCAGCCGTTCTCCACGGCGGAGACCAATCCACGGCCTTCGCGGAGTTCATCGCGGATACGTTCAAAGTAGACGATGAACGAGTCTGCGGTCTGGCCGATGGCGACGATGAGGCCGGCCACGCCGGCAAGGGAAAGCCGGTAGTTTTCAGTCCAGCCCAGGAGGGCAATGGCCAGATAAGTGAGCGCACCGGCCACCACCAGCGATGCAATGGTCACCAGGCCCAAGGCCCGGTACTGGAAGAGTGAGTAGACCACCACCAGGAGCAAGCCGATGATGCCTGCAAGGAGGCCCATGCGCAGCTGTTCGCCACCCAAGGTGGCGGAGATCTGCTGGTCGCTTTGGATCTCGAAGCTGATGGGGAGCGCGCCGAAGCGTAGCTGGTCGGAAAGGACCTTGGCGGTCTGTTCGGTGAAGCCGCCGGTGATCTGCGGACGTCCATCGGTGATGACGGCCAAGGACCGCGGCGCGGAAATGACCTGGTCGTCCAGAACGATGGCAAACTGCGCCTTCGGGTCGTTGCCGGTCTCGCCGCCTGCTGCCACGTAGAACTGGTTCAGGCGTTCGGTGACTGTCTTGAACTTGGCGGTGCCTTCGTCGTCGAACTGGATGTTGACGGCCCAGTCGTTGGTCACAGCGCCCTGCGCACCCTGCTGGAGCTGGAAGGAGGACGTGACAATGTTGCCGCCCTTGACCTCCACCGGACCCAGGATGTACTTGATGGCCGGCGTGGTCTCCGTTGCCGGTTCGCAGGTAACCAGGGGTTTGGCGGGATCGGAGGCTTCCGGGCTCTCCGGCGCAGGATTGTTGCAGTCCATGGTTTCGAACTGCCGGTAGATGTCCGCGGTGATCCAGTTGATATCGCTGCCGTTGGCGGGTTCTGCCGTGGGCTTCGGAAGCTGGTCTTCGGGGGTGAGGGATTCCGTGGGGACGGGCGCGCCGTCTCCGTTCAGCAATACCGGACGGAAGTTCATGTCCGCGGAGGCCTGGATCAGGTCCCGGGTTTCCTTCGTGGGTGTCCCCGGAAGGCTGACCACGACGTTGCGGCCGGACTGCGTGCTGATTTCCGCTTCGGCAACACCTGAACCATCCACACGCTGGCGGATGATGGCTACGGCCTGGTTGAGCTGCTCTTCATTGATGTCCGAACCGCCCTCAACCTTGGGCGCCAGGATCATCTGGGTGCCACCCTCGAGGTCCAGCGCCAGCTTGGGTGCCCAGCTTGCCTGTCCGGCAAGGGTGCCGCCGGCCAGGACGGCGGTCAGCACGGCGAGGACTACGCCGAGCCACACCAGTACCCTCAGACCTGAGTTGTTAGGGCCAGTTCGTGCCATTGTCGATCTTTCTCTTATTTACGGAGGAACCACCGGCGGGAGCTATCAGTCCCACCGGCGGTTGTCCCCAGCCGTAGAGGTGTTGTAACGCGGGCTGCCGTGCGGCGAGGACTAGCTGTCCTTCTTGCCCTCGTCGTTGAGGCGCTTCAGGGTCTCGTCCGGGGTTTCGGCGGATGCCGTCGGGGTGCCCGCTTCTTCAGTGGTCAGGGCGGAGGCGTCATCCGGGACGACCGGAGTCTCGGCTTCGACAGGCTCCACGATCTTGGTCACTGACTGGCGGTGGACGGTGGCCAGGTTCCCGGGCGAGAGTTCCAGGACAACCTTGTTCTCGGCGTCGTCCATGGAGACAATCCGGCCAAAGAGTCCGAAGCTTGTCATGACCTCAACACCAGGCTCGAACTGGGACTGCAGCGTTGCCTGCTGCTCCTTGGTCTTCTTGTTGCGGCGGAACATCATGAAGATAAAGATTCCGAGCATTGCGAACAAGACGATGTTCATTGGATCCACAGGGAAGATTCCGTTCTGTACTGGCGTATCGGGTGTTTGGCAGCGTCCGCGTCGTTCCCCGTTGCAGAAAATGTGCCGGGCAGGCAACGGCTCCTCGGAGCCGCCGCGGGAACACAGACCCGAACGTGCCGGGTGTCATACCAGTCTAAAGGGAAAAGCTGGGACGACAGTGCTATTGCCCGTTCGGTGCCCATTCAGGCGTGGACTCGGCGTTTTCCGGGTCCGGTTCGAACAGATCAAGCGGCTCCTGCCCGAAAACTCCGGCCGGTATGGCGAAGCCCAAGTGGGTCCAGGCCGGAGCCATGGCGATGCGTCCCCTGGGCGTCCGGCCCAGCAGGCCTTCGCGCACCAGGAACGGTTCCGCCACCGTTTCCACGGTCTCGGTCTCCTCCCCCACCGCAATGGCCAGGGTGGAAAGTCCCACGGGTCCCCCGCCGAACTTCGTGATGAGTGCCTCCAGGACTGCCCGGTCCAGCCGGTCCAGGCCTCGCTTGTCCACTTCATACATGTCCAGGGCGGCGGAAGCGGCGCGGGCATCAATCTGCTCAATCCCATGCACGAGTGCCCAGTCCCGGACCCGGCGGAGCAGGCGGTTGGCTATACGCGGCGTACCACGGGACCGGCCGGCAATTTCGCTGAAGCCCGCAGAGTTGACCTTGAGGTCCAGCAGGCCGGCGGAGCGCCTGAGCACCAGTTCGAGCTCGGCGACGCTGTAGAACTCCAAATGCCCGGTGAACCCGAACCTGTCCCGGAGCGGTCCTGGCAGCAGACCGGCGCGCGTGGTGGCACCCACCAGGGTGAAGGGCGGCAGTTCCAGCGGAATGGCGGTGGCCCCGGCGCCCTTGCCCACCACAATGTCCACACGGAAGTCTTCCATGGCCATGTACAGCATTTCCTCTGCCGGCCTGGACATCCGGTGGATCTCGTCCAGGAAGAGGACCTCCCCTTCGGAAAGGGAGGAAAGGATGGCGGCGAGGTCGCCGGCATGCTGGATGGCCGGACCGCTGCTGATCCGCAGTGGCGCGTTCATTTCAGCGGCCACGATCATGGCCAGGGTTGTTTTGCCCAGGCCTGGAGGGCCGGAAAACAGCACGTGGTCCGCGCTGCGCCCCCGCATCCGGGAGGCCTGCAGGACCAGCGAGAGTTGCCTGCGGACCCGGTGCTGGCCTACGAAGTCATCGAGGTTCTTCGGCCGGAGGGCGGCTTCGATCGCCCGTTCCTCGGGTTCCTCCCCTGCTGCCACCACAGAAGGCTCAGCCACGGCTGCCTACGCGGTTACCGGCCCGCGCGCCGTCCTGGCCCAGCCAGCGCAGCGTGGTCCGCAGGATCTCGGCCACATTGCCACGGAATTCCACCTCGGGATCGTCTGCAAGGGCCTTCTCGATACTGGCACCGGCATCCTTTTCCGACCACCCGAGGCTGGTCATCGCCGCCACCACCTGGGGCTTCCAGGCCGCTTCGGCTGGAGTGGACACGCCAGCGGCACCTGCCGTTCCGTGGGGCACCAGCTTGCCGGCCAGTTCCAGCACAATCCGGCCGGCCACCTTGGGGCCAATGCCGGGCACCGTGGTGAACGTCTTGCTGTCACTCGTGTGCGCGGCAACCCTGATCGCTTCAGGCTCGTGCACGGCGAGCACCGCCAGCGCGAGCCGCGGACCTACGCCGCTGACGCTGAGCAGGACATCGAAGACCTCGCGTTCGTCGTCGGTGGCAAAACCGAACAGGGTGAGGGAATCCTCGCGCACGATCAGCGACGTGAAGAGTTTGCCTTCCTCGCCGGTGCGGAGGCGGCTGAGGGTCTGCGGCGTGGCGTTGACGCTCATGCCCGCCCCGTTGAGGTCGATCACGGCAGCGGAAAGGCCAACGTGCGCTACGGTTCCGCGAAGGAAACTGATCAAAGCCGGGCTCCTGGTGTACTGCCGGGCTCTTGGGGGTAGGACCGGCTATCCGAACATATCTACGAATACCCTAGCAAGCGCCCCGGACATTCAGCGTGCGCGGCGCGCTTTCGCCTCGGCATCGGCCCACGCGCGCTGGGCCGGCGTCAGCGACAGGCTGCCGGGGCCGGTGGTGGCCACCGCGGCTCCGCTGCCCGCGCGCCAGGCGTGGGTGATGGCAAGTGCCAGGGCATCCGCAGCGTCCGCCGGCCGCGGCGGCGCGTCCAGCCTGAGGATTTTTGTAACGAGTTTGGTCACGGCTTCCTTGTTGGAGGTCCCGCTGCCGGTCACCGCTGCCTTCACTTCCGACGGCGTGTGCAGAGCCACCGGGATGCCGCGCCGGGCGGCAGCGGCAATCACGACGCCGGAGGCCTGCGCCACGCCCATCACCGTGCTGACGTTGAGCTGGGAAAAAACGCGTTCGACGGCGAGCACCTGGGGTTCGTAGCGGTCCAGCCACTCGTCGATGGCCAAGGCAATAACCAGCAGGCGCTGGTCCAGCGTCTCGTCGGGAGATGTACCCACCACGCCCACTGCCACCATTGTGGCCCGACGGTTCCGCTCGACGTCGACCACGCCGATGCCGCACCGGGTGAGGCCAGGGTCAACGCCCAATACGCGCAGCGTCACCCTGGGACATCCGCCTTAGGCCACAAAGCGGAAGGTCACTCAGCTTCCAGGGCGGCCTGGACTTCGTCGCTGAGGTCGGCGTTGCTGTACACGTTCTGGACGTCGTCGAGCTCTTCCAAGGCGTCCACGAGCTTCATGAACTTCTTGGCGGCATCGAGGTCCAGCGGCACCTGCATGGACGGCACAAACTCGGCTTCGTCGGTCTCGTACTCGATTCCGGCTTCCTTGAGGGCATCACGGATGGCCTGGAGGTCGGTCGGCTCGGAGTGGATCTCGAAGCTTTCCCCGTTGTCCTTGACTTCCTCGGCTCCGGCGTCGAGGACGGCCATCAGGACGTCGTCCTCGCTCAGGCCGTTCTTCGGCAGCGACACGACGCCCTTCCGGCTGAAGAGGTAGCTGACCGAACCGGGGTCGGCGATGGTGCCGCCGTTGCGGGAGATGGCCAGGCGGACCTCGGAGGCGGCACGGTTCTTGTTGTCCGTGAGGCACTCGATCAGCAGCGCCGAACCCTGCGGGCCGCGGCATTCGTACATAATCTCGGTGTAGTCAACCACTTCGCCGGTGAGGCCGGCGCCACGCTTGATGGCACGGTCGATGTTGTCGGCCGGAACGGAGGTCTTCTTGGCCTTGGTGACGGCGAGTTCCAGGCCCGGGTTGCCGGCGAGGTCCGGTCCGCCCATACGCGCGGCGACTTCGATGTTCTTGATCAGTTTGGCGAACGATTTTGCACGGCGGCTATCGAGGATGGCCTTCTTGTGCTTGGTAGTCGCCCATTTGGAGTGTCCTGACATGCTTTACGCGTCTCCTCTGATCATGCGGATAAAAAGTTCATGTACGCGTTTCTCCCCAGTCACTTCCGGGTGGAAGGAGGTGGCCAGCAGGTGGCCGGAACGCACTGCAACAATTCTAGCTGTCCCCGGCAGAGTCGCCGCGTGGGACGCGTGCTCAGGGTCTGCGGGCTCCACCTGTGCCAGTATCTCCACGCCGTCGCCGACGCGTTCCACCCAGGGGCCGCGGATGAACACTGCGTGTACCGGAGCGACACCGGATTCCGTGGCGCTGAAGTCCAGGCCCTTGAAATCCAGGTCCGTTTCGAAGGACTCGCGCTGCCGGCCAAAGGCGTTGCGCCGCACAGTGATGTCCAGGCCACCGAAGGTCTGTTGCGGGTGGCCGGCCAGGTCTGTGGCGGGATCGGCGATCTCGTCGGCGAGGAGGATCATGCCGGCGCAGGAACCGTAGACCGGCAGTCCGTCGCGGATCCGGTCCTTCAACGGTCCGGCCAGCTCAAAGGCGCGGGCCAGCTTGTCGATGGCCGTGGATTCTCCGCCGGGAATGATGAGGCCGTCCAGGCCGTCCAGTTCGGAGGGGCGGCGGATTCCGACGCCGGCGGCACCCGCGGCTTCCACGGCCCGGAGGTGTTCGCGGAAGTCGCCCTGAAGTGCCAGGACACCGATCCGGAGGCCCGAGCCCACGCGTGCAGAAGCAGCCGAAAGGGGGTTTGTCATCCAATCAGCATAATGTGCGCTGGTCCCGGGGCGGCGCCGGAAGCGCTTCCGGGAAGGGTTCCATGCCGTTGCTGGGATATATTACAGAGCATGCTTTACATCAGTGTTCCGCTCGGCAAGCTGGTCCGCCGGGTGTCCCGGCTCAGGGGCGGAGGGTCCGCGCTGCCCGGGCTGGTGGTCGAAAAAATCGATCCCGGCTTTATGCAGCGGACGCTCTCCACGCTCCCCCATGGCGTCGCCGTGGTGAGCGGAACCAACGGCAAAACCACCACCACCAAGATGGTGGTGGAACTCCTGGAAAGCCAGGGCCTGAAGGTCTTCACCAACCGCACCGGCAGCAATTTCACCCGCGGCGTGGCGGCGGCCCTGCTGGGCGAAGTGGACTGGCGCGGCAGGCTCAGGGCCGACGTCGCCGTGCTGGAGCTCGACGAAGCCCACGCCACGCATTTTGTGAACCGTGTTCCGCCGCGGTACAGCCTCCTGCTCAACGTCCTGCGTGACCAATTGGACCGGTTCGGCGAGATCGACAAAACGGCCCAGCTGCTGCAGCACATCGCGGACAAAACCACCGGAACAGTAGTCCTCAACCGGGAGGATCCGCGGGTGGCCCGCATCGCGGAAACCCTCACCGGCCAGGACGTCCAGTACTTCGGCCTGGACGATTCGCTCCTTAGCACCTTCCCCAACGACGACGACATGCGGGCAGCGCCCGGCAGCCCCGCCCCCGCAGCGCTCCCCCACAAGCCAGCGGCCGACGTCGTACTCCGCAAAGTGGGGCCGGACACCGCCGATTTTGAGTACGACGGCGCCACGGTCACCACCGCGATGAAGCTCCGCGGCGTCTACAACATCTTTAACGCGGCTGCGGCGCTGACCCTGGCCCGCAGCATCTGTGGCGGCGGTGCCGCCACAGCCGACCACGCCACCCTGCTCACCGCGCTGTCCCAGGTGGAGCCGGCGTTCGGCCGCGGCGAAAGCCTCACGGTGGACGGCCAGCCCCTGGACCTCGTCCTGGTGAAGAACCCCAGCGGTTTCCGGCTGGGACTGAAGTCCTTCCCCGCAGGCGGTTACGCCACCATGATCGCCATTAACGACAACTACGCCGACGGCCGGGACATGTCCTGGCTCTGGGACGTGGAATTCGATTCGCTCCGCGACGGCGGCGTGGACCAGCTGACAGGTTCCCGCGCCTACGACATGGCCCTGCGGCTGCAGTATGACGACGTC
Source organism: Pseudarthrobacter sp. (assembly GCF_036675385.1). NCBI lineage: Bacteria > Bacillati > Actinomycetota > Actinomycetes > Micrococcales > Micrococcaceae > Pseudarthrobacter > Pseudarthrobacter sp. The sequence goes on from NZ_JAKFFD010000038.1 coordinate 29,630, forward strand.
CGGATCGGCGGGGTCCAGCCGGAGATCGCGCCCGCACTCGCCGCGTTCATCCGGGACGCCAAGGGCAAACCGAAGCGGATCTTCTGCACCTACACAGCCATGCTGGCCATCCGCCGCGAGCTGTCCAAAATCACCACAGTGGAGGTGGTCTCATGACCGCTGAATCAACCGGCATCGGGCCGGACGGCGTCGAACAGAATTCCAAGGGGACCATCCGGGTCCTGCAGCTCTACCCGCGGGACATGAACATCTACGGCGACTGGGGCAACGCCCTGGTGCTCAAGCAGCGGATCAGCTGGCACGGCTACACCCCGGAGCTGCTGGAGTACAACGTCGGCGATGAATTTCCGGCCGATGTTGACCTCATCGTGGGCGGCGGTGGCCAGGACAGCGGACAGCTGGTCATCAAGGACGACCTCCAGTCGCAGGCCGGCGTCCTCACGAAGCTGGCCGAGGACGGCGCACCCATGCTGGTGATCTGCGGGCTGTACCAGCTGTTCGGGCGCTTCTTCAAGACCCGCTTAGGCTCGGTCATACCGGGCATCGGTGTCCTGGACGTGGAGACACACGGCACGGACGAACGCCTGATCGGCAACGTCCGGGTGGCCACCGAAGAGTTCGGCGAGGTGCTGGGATACGAGAACCACAGCGGGCAGACCACGCTGGGTCCCGGCGTCCGGCCGCTGGGGACCACCGCGAAGGGAACCGGCAACAACAGCAGCGACGGTCACGAGGGCGCACGCTACAAGAATGTCGTGGCCAGCTACCTGCACGGTTCGCTGCTGCCCAAGAACCCTGCCATCGCCGACTTCCTTATCAGGACCGCTGCCGAGCGCAAATACGGCACCTTCACGGCCGGCGCCCCGGACGACCGCTACGCGGTGCTTGCCAGGGAGCACGCAACGCGCCGTCCGCGCTGATTGTTGCCGCGCTGAGTAGCGCTGGGCGGACGATTTCCCCGTCGAACTGTCTCAGGGATCCTTGGTGATCAGCAGTTCGTGCGCGCCGGCAGCAGCCGCGCCCATCGAGTCCACCACGGTGGCGGTCCTCACCCTGGTAGCGGCGTCGGCCTCGGCAGTTGCACAGACGCCCTGCGGTGCATCGGTTGCCACCGAGCACCAGCGGTACGGATCGCGGACAATCACCGAGGGGGCCCAGGCCAGGTCCGACGCCGTCCACTTCCCGGCTGCGTCCTGGCTGAACTGTGCCCGCACGAGCAGGCCCTCGTTGTTCACTACGTACCAGGGCGACAGTTCGGTGACTCCGTTGCCCAGGCCGTAGACGATCCAGGTTCCCTTGTAGTTTTCGATGGGCAGCACCGAGTGGGTGTGGTGGCCGTAGATCATGGTGAACTGGCCGCTGTCCACCAGGGCGTGGGCCACCTCCTGCTGCTGGGCGTTGGCTTCACTGGCATACTCGTCGCCGGCGTGCATGGCACCGAGCACGATGTCCGCGCCGAGCGCCCTTGCCTTCACGGCCTTGGCGATCATGGTGGGCGCATCCAGCATGTCCACCTGCCAGTCGTATTCAGGGTATTGGCCGTTGAGCCCGTAGGTTCCCTGGATGATGGCAATCTTGGCGGCGCTGGTCTGCAGGATCAGGATTCCCTGCGACTCGGTCTGGGTGCGGTAGGAACCGGTGTGCTTCAGCCCCGCCGCATCCAGGGCGTCCAGGGTACGCAATACTCCGTCCGTGCTTCGGTCGATCGTGTGGTTGCTCGCGGTGGTGCAGGCCTGGTACCCCACCGCCTTAGCGGCTGTGATGATCTGCGGCGGGACGTTGAATGACGGGTACGCGGAGAACGGACCATCGGGCCCGGCCACGGGCGTTTCCTGGTGGCAGATAGCGAGGTCGCTGGCATGGATGTACTTTCGTTGGCCTTCGAGGAGCGGGGTGAAGTCCAGCCCTGGTTTGCCTGCTGCGGCAGCATCGTCGCGGGCCTGTTGCCAGAGTTGGGTGTGGACCAGCATGTCGCCGGTCACGACGACGGACGTGCACCGCAGCGTGGGGCAGGCCGGCCCCGCGCCGGGGGTGGGAGTGGGCGTCGGGGTGGGGGTCGCCGTCGGGCTTGGCTGCCTTGTCCCGGCGCCGGTAGTCGCGGCTGCACCGGAGGACGGAACAGTCTGTTCGGCGACCAGGCCGCATCCTGCCAGCAGGGCAGCGGCCAGGACGCCGGCGGACACCGCAGCAGCGGAACGAACAGCAACAGCGCGCACCGAAGCAGCGCCCAACCTTTTCCCCATAGGCGTCATTGTAGGTCTGGCCGCCGCGCAAATTCGGCAAAGCCGCGCGTTGAGAAGCATGCGCCAGTATGAAAGGTTAGCGTGATGACGAATCCCCTCCTCAGCGCCAGCACCCTCCCCTATAAGCTGCCGCCTTTTGCCCGGATCAAACCATCCGATTACGCCGGTGCCATCGATGCTGGCCTGACGGAACATCTGGTGGAAATCCAGGCGATCGTGGACAACCCGGCGCCGGCGGACTTCGAGAACACGGCCCTGGCCATGGAGAAGTCCGGCCAACTGCTCCAGCGGGCGGCCGACTCCTTCTTCACCCTTGCCTCAGCCGACGCAACAGACGAAATCCGTGACCTGGAAACCGAACTCTCACCCCGCATTTCGGCGCATCAGGACGAGATCTACCTCAACCGGGCGCTGTTCGACAGGTTCGCGGCGATTGACACCTCCGGGCATGACGGTGAGTCCGTCCGGCTCGTGGAGGAGTACGTGAAGGAATTCCGCCAGTCCGGGATCCAGCTTGAAAAGCCGGGCCAGGAACGGCTGAAGGAAATCAACGCAGAGCTGTCCAAACTGGGCACGGAGTTTGGCCAGCGGGTCAAGGAGGCCATGAAATCTTCTGCCTTGCTGCTGGACACAGCAGCCGAACTGGCCGGCTTGCCCGCAGACGATGTCGCCAGCGCCGCTGAGGCGGCCCGCGCCGTTGGCCACGACGGAAAATTCCTGCTGACGCTGATCCAGCCCAGCAACCAGCCTGCCCTGGCTGCCCTCGAAAACCGGAACGTCCGCCGTCGGCTGTTTGAAGCTTCCACCGGCCGGGGCAGTGACGGCGGCAGCCTGGACGTCCTGGAGCTGGCCAGGTCGACGGCACGCCTGCGCGCTGAAAAGGCAGCCCTTCTGGGTTTCGCCAACTATGCCGAACTCGTGGTGGACCGCCAGACAGCCCGCGACTTCGACGCGGTCCAGTCCATGCTGACCAGGCTGGCCCCGGCGGCTGTGCGCAATGCCGACGCCGAGGCTGCTGCCCTAACCGAGGCGGCAGGGCATCCGCTGGAGGCCTGGGACTGGGCGTTTTACTCAGCCAAGGTGCGGCGGGAAAAGTACGCCGTGGACGAGCAGGCACTCCGCCCCTATTTCGAGCTGGAACGCGTGCTCCGGGACGGCGTCTTCTTCGCCGCCACATCCCTCTTCGGCATCACGTTCCACGAACGCAAGGACCTCGCAGGCTACCACCCGGACGTCCGCGCCTGGGAAGTCCGGGACCAGGACGGCAGCGGACTGGGATTGTTCCTGGGCGACTACTACACCCGCGAATCCAAGCGGGGCGGCGCCTGGATGAACTCGCTGGTGGACCAGTCGGGCCTGCTGGGCACCCGGCCCGTGGTGATCAACAACCTCAACATCTCCAAGCCGCCGGCGGGCGAGCCCACACTCCTGACGCTGGACGAGCTACGCACCACGTTCCACGAGTTCGGACACGCACTCCACGGATTGTTGTCGAACGTGACGTATCCGCGGTTCGCCGGGACTGCTGTCCCCCGTGACTTTGTGGAATACCCGTCGCAGGTCAACGAGATGTGGATCCTGTGGCCGGAGGTGCTTGCCAATTATGCCCGGCACCACGCCACCGGCGAACCGCTTCCGCAGCAGGTGGTGGACAGGCTGAACGACTCACGGCTCTGGGGCGAAGGCTTCGGGACCACGGAATACCTCGGTGCCGCGCTGCTGGACCTGGCCTGGCATGTGCTGGACGAAACCGAAATCCCCGACGACGTCCTGGGGTTTGAGGCGAAGTCCCTCGCGGCCGCGGGCGTGGCTCATGCCCTGATCCCGCCGCGTTACCGCACCGGCTATTTCCAGCACATCTTCGCTGGGGCTGGCTATGCGGCCGGCTACTACTCGTACATCTGGAGTGAGGTGCTGGATGCCGAAACCGTGGACTGGTTCACCGAGAACGGCGGCCTAACACGCGACAACGGTGAACGCTTCCGCCAGGAGCTGCTCTCCCGCGGCAACAGCAGGGATCCGCTGGAATCCTTCCGCACGCTCCGAGGACGCGACGCAAGGCTGGAACCCCTGCTGAAACGCCGCGGCCTCGACTGACCCTCTCGCTGAAAAGAACGACGACGGGTGGCCGCCTTCGAAAAGGTGGCCACCCGCCGTCGTGCTGAAGGTGCGCAAGGCGAGGGGCGGTGTTATCCGGCAGCGCGCGTAAAAGGGGCCCCGCGCCGCGAGCAGCTACTCAGCTGCCAACAACGCGCGGGGAATAGCGCGCCAAGGATGACGCCGTCCGGCGCCCCCACAGCGCCGACAGGCGCCCTTGCGCCTTCCGTCAGCGCCAATAAAGAGAGTTACCAGCCGCGCTCGGAGAGGCGGTGCGGCTGCGGGATCTCGTCGACGTTGATGCCCACCATGGCCTCGCCGAGGCCGCGGGAGGCCTTGGCGATGACGTCCGGGTCATCGAAGAACGTGGTGGCCTTGACCACGGCAGCGGCACGCTGGGCCGGGTTGCCGGACTTGAAGATGCCGGAACCAACGAACACGCCGTCTGCGCCAAGCTGCATCATCATCGCAGCGTCGGCCGGGGTGGCGATGCCGCCCGCGGTGAACAGCACCACGGGGAGCTTGCCGGCCGCGGCAACTTCCTTGACCAGTTCGTACGGGGCCTGCAGTTCCTTGGCCGCGACGTAAAGCTCGTCCTCGGGCAGGGCGGCAAGCTTGGCGATCTCGGCGCGGATCTGGCGCATGTGGCCGGTGGCGTTGGAGACGTCGCCGGTGCCGGCCTCACCCTTGGAACGGATCATGGCCGCGCCTTCGTTGATGCGGCGCAGCGCCTCACCAAGGTTCGTGGCGCCACAGACGAAGGGAACCTTGAAGTTCCACTTGTCGATGTGGTGGACGTAGTCGGCCGGGGTCAGGACCTCGGACTCGTCAATGTAGTCCACGCCCAACGACTGCAGGACCTGGGCCTCCACGAAGTGGCCGATCCGGGCCTTGGCCATGACCGGGACGGACACGGCTGCGATGATCTTGTCGATCATGTCCGGGTCCGACATCCGGGACACACCGCCCTGGGCACGGATATCAGCCGGAACGCGTTCCAGCGCCATCACTGCAACGGCACCGGCGTCTTCGGCGATGCGGGCCTGTTCAACGTTGACGACGTCCATGATGACGCCGCCCTTGAGCATCTCAGCCATGCCGCGCTTGACGCGGTTGCTGCCCGTGACGCTGTTCGCGGACGAACCGGCTTCGCTGCTTACATCAGGTGTAGACACAAAAACCCCTATGGGTAGATAGATGATCTTCGCCGGGCGTGAGGGCGGCAAGAAACCGAAAGTACACGCACCGGGTTGCCGGATCCATTGACCGGGCAGTCACAATACTAGTCCCACGGCAGGCGGCGGGCTTAATCAGGCTTAATCCGAAGCTGCGGACTCCGCAAAGGCCTGGCGGTGGACGGTGGCTATGCGCTGGATGATCGTGATGAGGCTGGCCAGGGCCAGGAGTCCAAGCGTCACCAGAAGAACCACCGGGGGCAATCCCAGGCCGGTAAATCCGGTGACCACCAGCACCGAAACCAGTCTCTCGGCGCGCTCGGCGATGCCCACATTCGCCGTGAAGCCAAGGGATTCGGCCTTGGACCGCGCATACGAGACCACCATGCCGAGAACCAGGCAGAGCATGGCGGCGACGGCGATGGCGTAATCGTCGCCCCCGGTGAAGAACCAGATGGCCACACCCGCGAACAGTGCGCCGTCGGCGATCCTGTCCAGGGTGGAGTCCAGGAAGTTTCCCCAGCGGCCGCCGGTGTCCCGCAGCCGGGCCATAATGCCGTCAAGCACGTCCGAGAAAATGAACGCGGTAATGAACAGGGTCCCCCACCAGAGCTGGCCCAGGGGGTAGAAGACCAACGCACCCACCACCACGCCGGCGGTTCCGATGACCGTCACAGCATCAGGGGAAACACCGATTTTCAGGAGCCAGCGCGCAAGCGGAGTGAAAAGCGCGGTGAAAAACCCGCGCGCATGCCTATTCAGCATCCGTCTCCCCGGGCCAGGCCTCTGCAACCTGCTGGCGGACTTCATCCAGGGTCTGCGTGATGGCCTTGGTCTGGGCAATGATGGGGAAGAAGTTGCCGTCCCCGCCCCAGCGCGGCACGATGTGCTGGTGCAGGTGCGCGGCGATTCCTGCCCCGCCCACTACGCCCTGGTTCATGCCGAGGTTGAACCCGCCCGGGTTCGCCACCTTGCGCAGGACCCGCATGGCCGTCTGGGTGATCTCCGCAAATTCCGCGGTTTCTTCCACCGTGAGGTCCGTGTAGTCCGGGACATGCCGGTACGGGCAGACCAGGAGGTGCCCCGGATTGTAGGGAAACAGGTTGAGAACCACGTAACAGGTCTTGCCCCGGTAGACGATCAGGGCTTCCTCGTCAGTCCGGCCCGGACCCACGCAGAAGGGACAGTCGTTCTCGTTCTTGAACTGGTGCTGGCCGCCCTTGATGTAGGCCATCCGGTGCGGAGTCCATAGGCGCTGGAAAGCATCCGGCACGCCCGCGAGCTCAAAGTCATCTGTCGCGCCGGCATCCCCTGGATAGCCTGCGCCTGTGTTCTCCTGCACCGTGTTCTTATCCGTTTCCGCTAGCTGGTCCGGTTACGGACGGCTTCCGTGATTCGCTTGACGGCCTCGGCCACCGGCACGCCGTTGTCCTGGCTCCCGTCACGGAAACGGAAGGACACCGCGCCCGCCTCGGCGTCGTCGCCGCCGGCGATCAGGACAAACGGGATCTTGTCCTTGCTGGCGGTGCGGATCTTCTTGGGGAACCTGTCCGAGGACGTATCCACCTCTGCGCGGATGCCCGCCGCCTTGAGCTGGTCAACGACGTCGAACATGTACTCGTTGAACGTTTCGGCCACCGGGATGCCCACCACCTGCACGGGGGAAAGCCACGCGGGGAACGCGCCGGCGTAGTGCTCGGTGAGGACACCCATGAACCGCTCGATGGAACCGAAGAGCGCACGGTGGATCATCACAGGACGCTGGCGTGTGCCGTCAGCTGCCTGGAATTCCAGCTCGAAGCGTTCCGGGAGGTTGAAGTCCAGCTGGATGGTGGACATCTGCCAGGTTCGCCCGAGTGCATCCTTGGTCTGGACGGAGATCTTCGGACCGTAGAAGGCCGCGCCGCCCGGATCCGCGACGAGTTCCAGGCCGGATTCCTCAGCCACTTCGGCGAGTGTCCGGGTGGCTTCTTCCCAGGCTGCGTCTTCGCCGACGTACTTCTCCGGGTCCTTGGTGGACAGCTCCAGGTAGAAGTCGTTCAGGCCGTAGTCCTTCAGCAGGTCGAGCACGAACTTCAGGGTCTTGGTGAGTTCGTCCTTCATCTGCTCGCGGGTGCAGTAGATGTGGGCGTCGTCCTGGGTCATGCCACGGACCCGGGTCAGGCCGTGGACCACGCCGGACTTTTCGTACCGGTAGACCGAACCGAATTCGAAGAGACGCAGGGGCAGTTCGCGGTAGGACCGTCCACGCGAGCGGAAGATCAGGTTGTGCATGGGGCAGTTCATCGGCTTCAGGTAGTAGTCCTGGCCGGGCTTGCGCACGGTGCCGTCGTCGTTAAGTTCCGCGTCCACATGCATGGCCGGGAACATGCCTTCCTTGTACCAGTCCAGGTGGCCCGAGACTTCGTACAGGTGGCCCTTGGTGATGTGGGGCGTGTAGACGAACTCGTAGCCGGCGTCGACGTGGCGCTGGCGGGAGTAGTCCTCCATCTCCTTGCGGATAATGCCGCCCTTGGGGTGGAACACCGGCAGGCCGGAGCCCAGCTCGTCAGGGAAGGAGAACAGGTCAAGTTCGACGCCGAGCTTGCGGTGGTCGCGCCGCTCGGCCTCGGCGATGCGCTCCTGGTAGGCCTTGAGCGCGTCCTTGGTGGGCCAGGCGGTGCCGTAGATGCGCTGGAGCTGCTGGTTCTTCTGGTTGCCCAGCCAGTACGCGGAGGAGGACCGGGTCAGGGCGAAGGCGTTGGAGATGAGCTTGGTGTTGGGCAGGTGCGGGCCGCGGCAGAGGTCGCACCAGACCGTGGTGCCTTCTTTGCGCTCGACATTGTTGTAGATGGTGATGTCGCCGGCGCCGACCTCGACGTTGACGCCCTCGCCGGCTTCGGCGGCGTTGTTCTTCTTGCCCAGGAGTTCGAGCTTGTAGGGCTCGTTCTTCATGGCCTCGCGGGCCTCGTCCTCGCTGACCACGCGGCGGACGAACTTCTGGTTCTGGTTGACGATCTTGAGCATCATCTTCTCGAGGGTCTTGAGGTCCTCGGGGGTGAACGGTTCAGCGACGTCGAAGTCGAAGTAGAAGCCGTCGGTGATGTACGGGCCGATGCCCAGCTTGGCGTCCGGGCGCAGCTGCTGCACGGCCTGGGCCATGACGTGGGCGGTGGAGTGGCGGAGGACGTCCAGGCCGTCCGGGGAATCGATGGTGACGCCCTCGATCTCGGCGCCCTCGGGCAGCTCCTGGTCCAAGTCCTTCAGCTCGCCGTTGACGCGGGCAACAACAACGTCGCGGCGCTCAAAGAAGAGTTCCGCACCGGTTGTCCCGGTAGTCACCTTGGTCTCTTCGCCATCGACGATGAGGGTGATCTGCTGGGCATCTGACACGGGTGTCTCCTATTCAAAGTTTTAGGCTTCATAGCTTGCGGCGTACGGGGACCACAGCCAGCCATCGTCAATGCTATCGGTTTCCCGGGAGGCCGACCAACGGGACCCGCGGCCGCTCAGCCGCCCATTCCGGTAATCGCCAGGCTTCGGCTGATCCCGTCCAAAGGATGCGGCACATCGGTGCTCTCCACCCGATCCGCCGCGAACGGCAGGGATTCCACCCGGCTCAGGTCCCAGGCCATGCTGGCGCTCAGGCTGATTCCCCGGGGACCTGTCCGCCGGGTGGTGCCCCGGATCAGCAGCAGCCTGGTGCCGAACAGCAGCAGCCCCGCCTGTTCCTGGGCTTCATGGAAGAACACGGAGTCGACGCAGCCGGTGCCGTCGTCGATGCTGATGAACACCACCCGCCGGCCGCCGCGCATGGGCGGTGTCTGGGTGGCGATGCGCACCCCGGCCACCAGCACCTCGGTGCCGTTGCGCAGGCTCAACAGTTTGTCTGCAGTGGTGACCCCCAGCCGGTCCAGCATGGGCCGGTGGCTGTCCATCAGGTGCCCGCTGACATCAATGGCCATCAGGTCCAGTTCTGCCCGGACGTTTTCCACCAGGGTGGGCGCGGGAAGCCCGGGCTTGACGTTCCGCAGCTCCACATCCCCCAGCGGCAGGGACAGCTGCCCGTCCATGATGTCGAGGCCCTTCCGGGTACCGCCCGCGGCCTGGAGCTGCTGCAGGTGCTGGACGAGGTCCGCGCGGTTGGCGACGCCTCCCGATTCACGGTGCAGGGAGTCAAAGGCACCCAGCTGGGCGAGCCTTTTGATGCTTGGCTTGCTCAGCCTGGACCGGGCACGGAGGTCAGCCAGGGAGTCGTAGGGCTGGCCGGCGACAATCCGCTTGAGCTCGGTCCCGGACAGGCCGTAGATGCCGTTAAGGCTCAGCCGGATCCCCAGCTTGCCGGCGTCCGGCCCGTCCGTCACCCGTTCCACCCGGTACTCGGCATGGCTGCGGTTGATGTCCAGCGGCAGGATGGGGATGCCCAGCCTGCGGGCCTCGGCAACCAGCAGCCGTTTGGGGTACATGCCGGGATCGTGTTCCCACAGCCCGGCCAGGAAAGCCTCGGGGTGGTGCGTCTTGAGCCAGGCGGACTGGTAGGTGGGAACGGCAAATGCCGCACCATGCGCCTTGCAGAAGCCGAAGCTGCCAAAGGCTTTCAGGGTCCCCCAGACCTTGTCCACCACTTCCGGGGTGTACCCCTTGATCCGGGCTTCCCTGCGGAAGAACTCTTCCACTTTCAGCTCGTGGACCTCGTTGCCGAGCGCCCGGCGGAACTCATCCGCGCGCGCCAGGCCGCAGCCGGTCATCACGTGGAAGGTTTTCAGGATCTGTTCATGGAAGACAGTGACGCCATGGGTTTCCTGCAGCACGGGTTTCAGGTCGGGGTGCGGGTAGACCTCCGGTGCGAAGCCGTGCCGGTGCTCCAGGAAGGGCCGTACCATGTCCGATTTCATGGGGCCGGGCCGGAACAGCGAAATGTCGATGATGAGGTCATTGAACTCACGCGGCGCCAGCTTGCCGATCAGTTCACGCTGGCCGGGTGACTCGATCTGGAAGCAGCCCAGGGTGTGGGTGCTGCGGATCAGTTCGTAGGTTGGTTCATCATCCAGCGGCACGGCGTTGAGGTCGATGTGGCCGTTCTCGGCGATGTAGTCCGGCCCGGTCCCGTCAGGACCTGCAGGGTGGGCCCCTGCCGCCACCACTTCCGCTTTGGAAGGATGGATCCGGATGACTTCCCGGACGGCAAACGCCATGGCGCTCTGCATCCTGACCCCCAGGACATCAAGCTTGAGCATGCCCATGGGATCCATGTCGTGTTTATCGAACTGGCTCATGGGCAGCCCCAGCCCGCTGGGCTGCACCGGGGTCCGGTCAAGCAGCGTGGCATCGCCCAGGATCACCCCGCAAGGATGCATGGAGATATGGCGGGGCAGCCGGTCCAGCCGTTCCGTGAGGTCCACCAGCAGGTCAAGCTGCTGGTTTTCGGCGAAGTCCCGTTGTTCCACCCGGCCGGCGAACTCCCGCAGCTCAGGTTTCTCAACCAGTGCCTCACGGAATTTCCGGGCCGAAAAACGCCACAGCTGCTTGGCGATCTCACCGACGTCGTCATCGTCCATCCCCAGGGCCATCCCGGCGTCGCGGACTGCACCGCGTGCGCGGTACCCGTTCTGCATGCTCATCAGCGTGACGCGCTCGGAACCGAAGCGGTCAAAGATCCGTCGGTACACGTTGTGCCGTTCGGCGCTTTCGACGTCGATGTCGATGTCCGGCAGCGTGGCCCGGTCCCGGGACAGGAAGCGTTCGAAGATCAGGTCGTGTTGCAGGGGGTCCACCTGGCTGACATCAATCAGGTAGTTGACCAGGCTGGAGGCCCCGGAACCACGGGCGGCTGCCCTGACCCCCATGTCCATGATCATCCGGGAGACCTCCGCGACCGTGAGGAAATAGGAGGAAAACCCGAGGTTCCTGATGATTCCCAGCTCGTGCTCCAGCCGCGAGCGCATGTCCTTGTGGGCTGAGCCTGATATTCCGGGGAACCGCCTGCTGATCCCGGCCTCACAGCGCTGCACCAGTTCATCGTGCGGGTCCTGGCTGATGCCTATGACCGATGCCTCGGGGACCACCGGCTGCTTCCAGCCCATGTCAGTCACCGGGTCAATCCGGCAGAAGTCGGCGAGCGCCTCGGTCTGTGCCATCAGCTGTTTGAGGTCCGCTGCGCCATACCCTGCGGCGCGGATGATTTCCTTGCCGAGCTGAAGCATCTGGGCTGAGGATTTGAGCCAGGCCTGCCCGTTGGGCTGGAGCAGCGGTTCGGCCGCGAGTTCGGGGAGTGACTTCAGCGTCCGGGCGGAGTCGAGCACGTCAGCTGTGGCGGCGCCGTCCTCTGCGCAGTAGCGGACGGCGTTGGTGAGCACGGCCGGTACGTGGTGTTCTTCCGCGAGTTTGAGCATTCGTACTGCGTGGGCGGTGCTCAGGGGCGCTCCGGGGGCAGTGAGCTGGGAAACGACTTCCGCCACCAGGGTTCTTGGGGGCATGGCGTCCAGCCAGCTTTTGAAAAGGGTGCGCGGACGGAGGTAGCGGCGGCCGCTCATGGCCCGTCCGACGTCGGAATCCGGGCCGATCAGGACCGTCAGGACCGGTTTCAGGGTTTTGGGGTCGAGCGTGCGGGAGGCGAGTTCGGCGCGGGTGACCGCCACGGGCACCGCTCCCCCGGCTTTGCCGGAGGTGCGGGCATGGGCATCGGACACCAGCCGGCACAGTGCGCGGTAGCCCGCCCCGTTGTTGTGGCCGCGGGCGAGCACCACTACCCTGCCGGCGAGCTGGGTGCGGTGGTCGCCGTCGTCGTCGAAAACCGCAAGGTCCACCCCCACGATGGGGTCGATGCCGGCTTCCATGCAGGCTTTGAGGTGTTTGATGGTGCCGTAGAGGCCGTCCCGGTCCGTGCAGGCGAGCGCGGTTGCGCCGTCCGCGGCGGCAACCTGGGCCAGTTCGTCGGGCCAGGCAACGCCATAGTGTGCGCTGAAGGCCGTGGAAACGTGAAGGTGGGAGAAGCTCATGCTGTTTGTGGCCGGAGGGCGTCGTGGATCCGCAGGAGCCTCCAGCGGCCGCTGCCGGTATGCCGGCTCAGGTCCAGGGTGAGCGGCTCTCCTGCATCCCGGGGGCCGGCACCCCGCGGGTCCGCCTGCACTTGGACGCGCCAGATTTCGTGGTCCACCAGCCCCGGCCCGCTGCCGAGCGGCGCACGGCGTTCCTCGGCCCACCACTGCCGGCGTTCATACCACCGGACGGGCTCGGCGCACACCGTGTAGTGCCGTCCGGCCCACTGGAGGTTCAGCGGCTGGCCGGCGGGGGTGCAGACAACGTCCACGGACTCGCTGAACATACCCATGGGCGCCTCCCGGAACTGAACGGAGCTGATGCAAAATGCTGATGCAAAAGCAAGGTATTCGAATACATGTTCGAATACCTTGAGTCTACGACGACGCTCCGACAAAACCTAGACAGGGGTGGACGGACGGGCAGCAGGGAGGCAGGATTGTGGCATGAGCACCAATGACGCACTCCTCAAGCACGTAAGCATCAAGGCCCAGGACGAAAAGCTCGTGGCAACCTTTGATATCGACGGCAACATACCGGGGGCAGGTGCGTACGTAGTGGGACTGGTGGCGGCGAGCCCTGATTACTCATCGCAAAGACGCTTGGGCATTGAGTTCATGAACGGGGAGGCCATTGCCTTCTACTCGTTCAGCCATGACCAGAGCGCCGAGGAAAACTATGATCTTGGCGGCGTGACGCACTCGGGCAGCACCATCACCGGCAACTTCCCCGTCGCGGCCGTCCATGGCCTGGGCAAGGGCCACATCATGTCGGCCTTCAGCGAGGCTGACGGCAGGGAGTTCCAGTCGGGCGTCGCCGTCGACGAAGCGCTCTAAGTCGACGAAGCGCTCTAGGGAACACCGGGGCAGGTGCTGCCGGAAGCGTGTCCGGACAGCACCTGCGGCAGCGTCAGCTGCTTTCTCTGTGGACCTTCATTTCGAGTTTGATGAACCCCGAGATCATGGCCCGGTAAGTTGATTCCACAATGTCCGGATCAATGTCCTTCTTTTCCGCGGCGGCCCGGACATGCTCGATCACCCGTTCCACCCGGCCGGGGGCGCGGACTTCAGCGTCGTCCCCCTTCAGGGTTCCGGCGATCCGGATCAGGCGTTCACGCCGCGCAATGAGGGTGACAATCTGCTCGTCAACTTCGTCTACCGCAATCCGAACAGCAGCGAGCTGTTCTTTGTCGGCCAAAGCGTCCCTATCGTTTCCTTGAATTGTTGCCATCTTCTGACAGTATCGAAGCATGCAGCCCAGAGTCGACTTCATCTCACTAGGCGTTCGCAGTGTTGACGCCTCCCGCCGGTTCTACGCGGAGGGCCTCGGTTGGCCTGTCCACCGCGAGTTTCCCGGTGATGTGGTGTTCATCCAGGTCAACCATGGCCTCATCCTTTCCCTGTGGGACGCCGCGCAGATGCACGCCGAGGCGGGGGTAGGTGTCCCCGGCCCGGTCCCCTGCATCACGCTCAGCCACAACCTGCCCAGCACCGAGGCGGTGGACCGGGTCATGGCGGAAGCGGCATCGGCCGGGGCCACTATCGTCGCCGCGCCGGTCACCCAGCCCTGGGGCGGGTACAGCGGCTATTTCGCCGATCCGGACGGCTTCCGCTGGGAAGTTGCCTACAACCCCACGTGGACAGTGGACGACGCCGGCAAGGTCACCGTTTAGGGGCATGTCCCGCCCGAGTGCCGGTTTAGAACAAGGCTTCCACCGGCCGGATCAGTTCCGGGGAGTTGTTGCGTACGTTGCCTACCTCGGTGCCAACGGAATCCACGTGCCAGTCGGCCGCGACGTCCTTCACATGGGCGCGGACCAGGTCCACCAGAAAGGCGGCGTCGTCGATCTGCGGGTCGATCCACGACGCCATGGTGGCCCGGTCCATGGGCAGCGGCACGCGGTCGTGCAGGGCGGTGAGCTTGCCGAAAATTGTGGACTCGGCACCGGGCGGCGGGGTGTCCGCCGTAAGGATGGATGTGGAGAGCATCCACCGGCCGGGATCGCCCTCGGCCTTGGACGGATCCTTCCACCACTCATACAGGCCCGCGAACACCAGCCCGCTGCCTTTGCCTGGATGGACGTAGTAGGGCTGCTTGGCTTTGCCGGTGCCCTGCTTCCATTCGTAGTACCCGTCCGCCGGGACAGCGCAGCGACGTGACTTCACGGCCTTGCGGAAGGCCGGCTTCTCCAGCACCGTCTCGCTCCGTGCGTTGATCATCTTGGGGCCGATGCCCGGATCCTTCGCCCAGGACGGCACCAGGCCCCAGCGGGCAACATGCAGCTGCCGCACAGGGCCGTCGTCGATCAGCCGTTCCAGGACGATCGGCACGGGGTCGGTCGGTGCCACGTTCCATGACGGTGGAAGGTGCACTTCCTCCTCCAGCTGGGCATCAAAGTCGGCCAGCAAGTCACCCACGGCCCGTGCCATCACATAGCGTCCACACATGGCTCCAGCATGCCATCAGCGTTATGTACTGTCATCCGGCACCGCATCCGCCGGGCCGGCTCAGGGAATAGCCCGCCTCGGGTTACCGTTGACGGGAACGAACCCCCTCAACGATTTCAGGAGAGCTCCGTGGACTTTACCCCCGAGAACGGCACCATCACCATGTTTTCCACCACCTGGTGCGGCTACTGCAACCGGCTGAAGAAGCAGCTGGACGCGCAGGGCATCGGCTACACGGAAATCAACATCGAAGAAGTGGAGGGCACAGCCGACCTCGTGGAGAAGCTCAACGGCGGCAACCGCACCGTCCCCACCGTGCTCTTCCCGGACGGCACCGCCGCCACCAACCCTTCCGCTGCCGAGGTAAAGAGCCGCCTCGCAGCCTGACCACGCCAGCTCGTGTGGTAGACAGAACGGGACCAACATCCGTGTTGGTCCCGTTCTGTCTATCTGCATTGAGGGAGCCTTTCGTGGTCCATAAAGTCAAAGGTGTCGTAGCCCGCTCCAAAGGGGCCCCGGTCACTCTGGAGACCATCCTGGTCCCGGAACCGGGCCCGGGCGAGGCTCTGGTGGACATCCTCACCAGCGGCGTCTGCCACACCGACCTGCACTACAAACTGGGCAGCATCAGCGATGACTTCCCCTTCCTCCTGGGCCATGAGGCCACCGGAGTGGTCAGCGCCGTGGGCCCGGACGTCACGAACGTCGCCCCGGGCGACCGCGTGGTGCTGAACTGGCGGGCCGTCTGCGGCAACTGCCGTGCGTGCAACCGCGGCCAGGCACAGTACTGCTTCAACACCCACAACGCCACCCAGAAGATGACGCTCGAGGACGGCACCGAACTCTCCGCCGCCCTGGGCATCGGCGCATTCATCGAAAAGACCCTCGTTGCCGCCGGCCAGTGCACCAAGGTGGATCCCGACGCCGATGCTGCCGCCATCGGCCTGCTCGGCTGCGGCGTCATGGCCGGACTGGGCGCCGCCATCAACACCGGGGGCGTCAAGCGCGGTGATACGGTCGCCGTCATCGGCTGCGGCGGTGTGGGCGTGGCCGCCATCGCCGGCGCCGCGCTCGCCGGCGCAACCACCATCATCGCCGTCGACATCGACGCGAAAAAGCTGGACCGTGCCAAGGGCCTCGGCGCCACCCACACCGTGGACTCCTCCGCAACGGACCCTGTCGAGAAAATCCGGGAACTCACCGGCGGCTTCGGCGCTGACGTGGTGATTGACGCCGTCGGGCGCCCCGAAACGTACAAGCAGGCGTTCTACGCCCGCGACCTCGCCGGCACCGTGGTGCTGGTGGGCGTCCCGACGCCGGAGATGACCCTGGAGCTGCCCCTGCTGGACGTCTTCGGCCGCGGCGGCTCGCTGAAGTCCTCCTGGTACGGCGACTGCCTGCCCTCCCGGGACTTCCCCATGCTGATCAGCCTCTACAGGCAGGGCAAGCTGGACCTGGATGCCTTCGTGACCGAGCGGATCACCATCGACCAGGTGGAGGAAGCGTTCGAGAAGATGCACTCCGGTTCCGTGCTGCGTTCGGTGGTGGAACTGTGAGCGTCCGGATCGATCGTCTCGTCACGTCCGGAACGTTCTCGCTCGACGGCGGTACCTGGGATGTGGACAACAACGTCTGGATCGTGGGCAACGAGGAGGAATGCGTGGTGATCGACCCCGCGCACGATGCCAAGGCCGTAGCCGCGGCCGTCGGTGGCCGGAAGCTCAAGGCGATCCTGCTGACCCACGGCCACGACGACCACATCCGTTCAGTAGCTGACTTCTGGGACCTCGTCCAGGCACCGATCCACCTCCACCGGGAAGACTGGATGCTTTGGCGGAACGTCTACCCGGATGTGGAACCCGACGTCGCCATCAAGCACGGCGACGTCATTGAAGTGGCGGGGGCCAGCCTGACGGCCCTGCACACCCCCGGTCACTCGCCCGGCTCGGTGTCCTTCCACCTGGCTGACGGACCCGACGGCGAGGGCTCGCTCTTCAGCGGCGACACCCTGTTCCAGGGCGGCCCCGGCGCCACGGGCAGGTCCTACAGCGACTTCCCCACCATCATCGAGTCGATCCGGACGTGGCTGCTGCCGCTCCCGGCCGAAACGGTGGTCCGGACCGGCCACGGCGCCAGCACCACCATCGGAGCCGAAGCCCCGCACCTGGACGAATGGATCGCCCGGGGCCACTAAAGGGGCCCCGGCCGGCCTGAAACCGGGCCAGCCGGCCCGGCAAGCGCGGGCTACGCCTCCCGGGTATCCAAACCTGCATAGCTGCTGAAGTCGGCATGCTGGAGGGAGGCGTGGCCGGCGTACGCGGCAATAACGGCGTCCTCAACATCCTGGACCGTGAGGCCAGGCACCAGATCGTTGGCCGCGCCGGCAGTGGCCGGGTCCCAATCCAGGCCCAGGGCTGCATAGCTGTCCGTCAGGACGCTGCGGATGGGGGCGGAATTTTCCACCACGATCACGGAACTGAACAGCCACCCGCCGCTCACCACGCGCTGCGCTGTGCCCACGAGCTTGATCCGGTGCGCCGGGTCTGCCGGGTGGGTGCCGTGAACGCTGAACTCCCCGGGGCAGTACTCCCCCGGAATTTCGCCAACCGCTGCCTGCACACCGACGTCCCGCAGGGACTGCGCCAGCAGCTCACCAAAGAAGCTGAACCGGCCCTTGGAACCGGCAATGGCGTCCGCATGGGGCATCACATGGTCCACCACCAGCGTGCCCTCGTGGTAGGCGGCGGCGCGTCCGCCCGCCTTCCGCACCAGGGGTTCAAATCCGTGCTCGCGGCAGGCCCGGGCGGCCGCGTCGAAGCCGGGCAGGCGGGTATCCCGCTGGCCGAAGGCAACAGTCGGCGCGGGCCGGTACAGCCGTAGCGTGGGGCCGATCCTGCCGGTCTTCGCCTGGGTCAGCAGTTCGAGGCCGAATTCCAGGTCACGTGCGGCGCCGAGGGAATGATCCTGCCGCACCACGGTGAGCGTCCGGAGTCCCGCTTCGGCGTCCTGCATATTGCTAAGCTCCCTTATGGTCATATTGCAATTCCTTGTCGTCGCGGCTGCGTTCGCGGTCATCGACGCCGTCTGGCTCAAGCTCATGAACCCGTTCTACCGCAGCCACATCGGTGACCTGCTCGCAGACAAGCCACACTTAGGTTACGCCGTGGCTTTCTATGTCATGTACATAGCGGGGATTGTCTTCTTTGCGCTGCGGCCGGCGCTCGACGGCGGCAGCTGGCTGACCGCCGTCGGCTATGGGGCCGCTCTGGGCGCCTTTGCCTACGCGACGTATGACCTGACGAATGCCGCCACGCTCAAGACGTGGCCGCTGCAGCTCATTGTTGTGGACATCCTGTGGGGTGCCGCCCTGACGGGATTGTCCACCCTCGCCGGCTGGCTGGTGTTCCGCGCCACCTGACATCCAGCGGTGTATTGCTGCACCGTCCCCCATCGGGTGGCTAAACTCAGGAACTGGGTCCACCCGCTACTCCTCAGAAGAGGTATTCCACTGATACGCGTCATTAGCTACAACCTCCGCAAGCACCAGGCCAGTGGGGAACTGGTTGATCTTGCCCAGAACTTCGGCGTCGATGCCCTGTGCCTCCAGGAGTGTGACACCTCGGACTTGCCGGACACGCTGGGTCCGCTGCAGCTCGCCGACTCCACCAAGGGCAACCGCCTTGGGCTGGCCATTTACTACCGGCCTGACCGGTTCACGGCCCACGGCACCAAGACCTTCGCGCTCAAAAAGTCCCTGCACGACATGGTCCTGGCGCCCGCCCATGAGCGCCTCATCGGCACGCGCGTGCGGGACAACGAGACCGATCACGAACTGGTTATCGCCTCGTTCCACGCCGCTCCGCTGACCGCCACCAACTCGCTGCGGCGCAACCAGATCCACGCGGCCCACGCGGAACTCCTGGGTATGGGCACCGGCCTTATGACTCTGATGGTGGGTGACTTCAACTACCCCTTCTTCACCAAGAACCTCAACGAACACATGAAGAACACCGGCTACGAACTCTCCCTCAGCGACCGCAGGACCTACACCCGCTACAAAGTATTCAAGGGCCACTTCGACTTTGCCACGTCCCTGGGACTGAACATCGAGAATGTGGAAACCCTGCCCCGCGGCGCCTCCGACCACCTGCCGATCCTGGTGACCGCCGAATACGGCCAGGATTCGACGCCGTTCCAGGAGCCCCCCGCGTCCTGATTTTCACCAATTTGGAGGCCCGAGTGCCGCACGACTGGATCAAGAAAGCGCTACCGGGCGTCGGTGTAGCTCGTAGTTACAAACGGTCGTGGCTGAAGGCGGACCTGGTGGCCGGTGCCGTCTTGAGTGCAGCCCTGGTGCCGGCAGGGATGGCGTACGCCGAGGCCAGCGGGCTTCCTGCAGTGAACGGGCTGTACGCCTCCGTGGTGCCCATGATCTTCTATGCCGTGTTCGGGCCATCCCGGGTTGTCATTGTGGGGCCGGACTCGGCGCTGGCCCCCATGATCGCGGCCGCCATCCTTCCGCTGGCCGGGCAGGATCCGGAGAAGGCGGTGACCATGGCCGGCGTGCTGGCCACCCTGATCGGCCTTTTCCTGATCGCGGGCAGGGTCCTCAAGTTGGGGTTTGTGACGGGATTGCTGTCCCGGCCCATTCGCGTCGGATACCTGAACGGCATCGCGTTGGCGGTGACCGTCAGTCAGCTTCCGCGGCTGCTGGGGATAGATGTCTCGGCCGATGGCCTCTTTGAGCGCCTCACGTCCCTGGCGGACGCCGTCCTCAGCGGCGGTATCAATCCCGTCGCGCTAGCTGTGGGCGCAGGCAGCCTTGCTGTCATTATTGCCGGGCGCTTTCTTCCGTGGCAGGTGCCCAGCGTGTTGTTTGCCGTGGCAGGTTCCATCGCCGTTGTGGCCGCCCTGGGCCTTGCCGGACAGCTGCCCATGGTGGGCGCACTGCCGCAAGGGCTCCCGGCGCCCGCGCTGGGCGGCATCGGCATGGACGAGGTCCTGTCGCTCGTGGGCCCTGCAGCAGGCATCGCGCTGATTGCTTTTGCGGACACCTCCACCTTGTCCAAGAGCCTCGCAGCGCGCCGCGGAGCGAGGGTCAACGGCAATGAGGAAATGGGGGCCTTGGGCATCGCCAACGTGGCAACCGGGGTGCTGGGCGGCTTTCCGGTGAGCGGAAGTTCCTCCCGCACCCCGATTGTGCTCGACGCCGGGGCGAAGACGCAGCTCAGCGGTGTGGTGGCAGCCTTGCTCGTGGTCCTTTTTATGGTCGCCGCACCGGGGGTGACGGCTTTCCTTCCCACCGCCACGCTCGCCGCCGTGGTGATCGTGGCGGCGTCTTCGCTGGTTGACGTGCGAACGCTCGTGCGCCTCGTCAGGATGAGCCGGCTGGAGGCCCTCCTCCTGGTGGTTACATTCCTCGGCGTCGCCTTTGTAGGGGTCCTACCGGGAATTGCCGTGGCCATTGGACTGTCCCTTCTGGCCTTTGTCCAGCGCGCCTGGGATCCCTACCGCACTGAGCTGGCCAGCGTGGCGGACGTTCCGGGCTTCCATGACCTGGACCGGCATCCCGAAGGCCGGCGGGTGGAGGGCCTGGTGATTGCCCGTTTCGATGCACCGTTGTTCTTTGCCAACGGGGAAGTGTTCGCCGAGCACATCCACGGCCTGGTGGACGCTGCGCCCTGGCCGGTGAAGTGGGTCATTGTGGCAGCCGAGCCGATCACAGGCCTTGATACGACAGCGCTGGATGAGCTCATTCAGCTCGACGATGAACTGGCGCAGGACGGTATCAGCTTGGTCTTCGCAGAAATGAAGGGACCGATCAAGGACCGCCTGATCCGGTTCGGGGCGAGCGCACGGTTCACAGAAGACCATTTCTTCCCCACCCTGCGCAATGCGGTACACAGCTACAAAAGCATTACCGGCGCCGAATAGTCACACAGGTCGGGTAGCCACAGCGATCCGGTAGTCACGGGCACGGCCGTCAGGTCCGGCGAAGCGTCAGGATCTGTTCGGCACGGCCGAACGGGCCCTGAAGATCGTGCAGGACTGTGGACGTGAGGCCAATCCCGTCGGTTCCGAAGGAGACGGCGTTGTCCAGGCCAAGCCATTCGCCCTCGGGCCTGCGGTACATGTGGATCTGCAGGTCCAGGTTGGGGAACGCATAGCTGTCCTTGCCCGGCGGGACCCTGGCCGCGATCCCGTTGGCTGTGTCAACGAGGCCCATCAGGCGGGCCAGGTCGCCGCTGTCGGCTTTATCCGTCAGGGGGTGCTGCGTGCGGAGCCAGACGATGCCAGCGCCGGGCCGGTGGCCCTCGGCCACGCGCATCTCCAGGGACCGGATATAGCCGCCTGGCCAGATGGCGGCGCCGTCGAACGGTTTGCATTCATCCGGTGCCGGAATGGCAGTGTCCTCGACGGCGGCAACCGCGGACGTGTCGCTGGTGATCATCCGCCACGCCGTGGCGCGGATGGCCACCCGCCCGTTGGCTACCAGTTCTGCCTGCAGGAGCTCGATGGTCCGGCCGGGGCGGAGGGTGGTGGTTTCGATGTGGAACCCGCCACCCGGGATCAGGCCCAGGATCTCGTAGCTCAGCCGGGCCATCCGCATGTCGGTGCGGGGCTCGTGGCGCTCCAGGCTGTCCGCCATCAGGCCGGAGGCGGGCGCCATATGCTGTTCGTGCTCATTCCAGGCCCCCTGGGCGTGGATGGTGGAGCGGAAGTGGCCGCCGCCGAGCGCCTGGTAGTAGTAGTCGCCGTCGGCCAGTTCCCGGAGTGCAGCAGTCAACATTGACCCTTTCGCTTGTTCATGTGCGGCTCAGCCCACCCTATCCGCATTGCCCGCCTCCGCCTGCTCGGCAGCGCTCCCCCTCGGCCGGCGCCGCCGTCGTACCAGCAGCCACGCGATAAGTCCCGCGGCTGCGGCGGCGAGCACGGCAAGCCCCCACGGGGACCCGGCAGCCAGCGCCAGCCACGCCTCCACCGCGGCGAGCCCGACGGTGGCATAGATCAGGGCCCAGAGGATGGAACCGGCGACGGCGGCGGGAAGGTAGCGCCGCAGCGGCATCTTCGCAGCACCGGCGGCGAGGTTGACGGCCGTCTGCAGGCCGATGGTCAGGAACGAAAGGGTCACCGCGAACGGTCCCCACCGGCGGACGAGCGCCTTCGCCTGGCCGGCGCGCTGGCCGTTCCAGGACGACGCGAACCGCGTGTGTTCCAGGCCGGCTGCCGCTCCCCGGCCGATCCAGTACGTTGCATTGACGCGCAGCATAACAATGGCGAACAGGCTGGCCGCCGCCACGCCGAAGGGCAGATCCAGGAACTGGTCCATGGGTCAGGCCGCGGGCTGCGGTCGGGCCCCGACGGCGAGCTGAAGGTCCGCGAAGATGTTGCCGTTAAGCCGGAAGGCGTGGGCGGCGTGCGCGAGCACCGCCTCGGTCCCGTCCTTGTCCAGCGCCAGGGCGTCCAGCCGGAGCCGGTAGCCGTCCTTGTACTGCTTTATTTTCCCGATACCGGGAAAGAGGTAAAAATTAAGGCCGTCGTCCGGGATGCCGTAGTGCCGCTGGACCAGGCGGTGGATGATCTGCCCGCCGGACAGGTCCCCGAGCAGCCGGACGTAGTGGTTGGCGAGCATAAATTCGGCACTGTGGTGTTCGCGGATCAGGGTGGCGTAGGCCGTGGTGGCCGGGACGGTGACAATCCGGCCGTCCGCCAGCCGGTCCTGCCAGCCGGGGCCGTAATGGAACGCCATGTCCGCCTCGAGGGCAGCCATGCGTTCCAGGGCGGGGTCCAGGCACCCTGCCAGTAGCGGATCAGACCCGTACTCGGACCGCGCCACTGATTCCATGGCACCGTACACCGTGTACAGCTGGGCAGTGAGGGCAGCGACGGCGGCCTCGTCCAGCCTGCCCTCGAGCAGGTCTCCCATAAACGGGGACGACTCAGCTTCTTCGTGGGCCGTACTGGTGGACTGTTTGAGCCACACGGAGAGCGGGGCGGTCATGTTCTTCCTCACGCGCAGCAGGGGGGTCGGAACACCATTATGGCGCACCGCACTTAGGCAACCCTAATCTCGCCCTTCCAGCATGCGCGTCCGCAGGTCCGGCCACGATTTTGCGAAACCGGGATGGAGCTCTTTCGCGTCCACCTCGTCCAACGGAACCCACTTGAGTTCGAGGCTTTCCGGATCGCTGATTACGGGCTCAAAAGGCACGGTCACCTGCACTACAACGGTGGTGTAGGACCAGTAGCCCAAGTCCAGCACAGACGTGAAGAGGACGCTCACATCCGCGGCCGGTACCGCGGCTTCCTCGTGCGCCTCGCGGAGGGCCCCGGTGACTGCGTCCTCGCCATGGTGCAATGCTCCGCCGGGCAGTCCCCAGGTACCACCGTTATGGCTCCACAGCGCGCGGTGCTGCAGGAGAACGCCCTTGCCGGGGTCATAAGCCAGCACGCCGGCGGCACCGAACCTGCCCCAGAACTTGCCGCCGCCGCCCTCCACCCAGGCGTCACCGGGGTCCCGCGGACCGGTCCGGACCGGCGGAATCGTGAGGTTCGCGTCAGGGGACGTGGCAGCCAAGGAGTGATCCATTCCACCAGTCTGACAGGTGCCCGGTGGCCCGGTGGCCCGGACGCGCGGCCGCCCGCGGCGCGTCAGCCGGTCTGTCCCGCGTGACCGCGTTCGATGGCGAAATCACCGCCCGGGTACATAACGGTTTCGTGTCCGTCGTCGAACCTGACCAGGTAGGGCGGATGACCTTCCTGACCACGGACTTCCACGATCACGCCGTGCCGGTCCGAAGATCCGACGGTCCTCCCCCGGACGATAATCCTGTCGCCCTGCGCTGCCTCCATGGCAATCACCTCCAAGCCCCAGAGTACGACTGACGGGGACTGGGGAACAGGGGTCAGTCGCGTTCCGCGTCGCGGTTCCCGGAAATGCGCTGCAGGTCGGGTCCCTGAGACGCGATGAGCCGGGCAGCGTGGCGAAGCGAATCGTCGGGGTCCTGGTGCCAGCGGGCGATGACGACGTCGGCGCGCTGGCGGCCGCTTTCGCCCAGTCCCTGCAGCAACGGAACCACAACGTCGGCAATCAGGGGGGCCACCAGCTCACCGGTCTGCGCGGTTCTGATGAAGCCCTCCAGCCGGGTCAGGTCAGAGTGGCGAAGAAGGGCAACCCGGGACTGCAGCAGCACCACGGCGGCGAGCCGCCTCTCATAGACCGGCCGCCTGCCGGGACCGGGCCGGCCCCAGAGTAGGGATGCCAAAGCGGTCACCTCATCGTGGCCAAGATCCTTGAACTTCCTGCCGGCATCGCGGACGGTGCCGCGTACGGCTCCCACTGACGATCCCCAGGAACCCAGGACCCCGCCCACCCGGGCCTCCACGTCCTCCGCCCG
The DNA here is from genome assembly GCF_036675385.1 of Pseudarthrobacter sp. NCBI lineage: Bacteria > Bacillati > Actinomycetota > Actinomycetes > Micrococcales > Micrococcaceae > Pseudarthrobacter > Pseudarthrobacter sp. The sequence continues at coordinate 54,007 of NZ_JAKFFD010000038.1, forward strand.
GTACCAGGCGCCCTCATTCTGCAGGGTGGCATCGATGAAGCCAGCAGCGTCCTGCACGCGCCCGTTCACAGCCCCCTCCCTCTCACGGCAACCGGAAGTCACGGCATTGGAGTCCACGACATCTGGGTTCACGGCGCCGCTACCGTCCCTGCCGACCGGCGGCAGCGTGGAGGATGCAAAACGGCGTCGACGGGCGGGCTTCGAGCCGTCCCTCCGCGATGGGGTCCCCGCACACGGCGCACGTGCCGTAGGTGCCCGCCGCAATCCGCGCCAGGGCCGCGTCCACCTGGTCAAGTCCCGCACTGCTCTGCTTCAGGAGCGCCGAGGCCTGCGACAGCTCGAACGCAATGGTGGAACCCTCGGGGTCGTGCTCGTCATCCACGTTGGAATCCTGGCGGGCGGCGTTGGCCGACGAAATGTCCGCACGGAGGGCGGGGAGGAGCGCGAGTTTCCGGGTGCGCTCTTCTTCCAGCAGAACCCGGAACCGTTCAAAATCGGGCATGGGAAAAGCCTAGTGGTTTGGGTCTCGACAAGCGCCGTCGGCGGGAGCATGCTGGCAATCGTAAGCGCCTCAGATGCGGTCTGGCAGCCAGGGACAGACAGCTGATGGACACAGAATCAACAGAGAAAGTCTGCGTGCCATGCCTACCAACGTCGTCACCACACTGGCAGTCAAATCCCACAACACGCCGGATGAGAAGCGCCGCCCGGACAAAACCGAAGTGGACGTAGTCAACCTCGGCGACTACACCGTTGGCCGGTTCACGTTCAGTCCCGGCTGGCGCTGGTCGGACTGCATCAAGCCGGTGGTCCAGACCGAGTCCTGCCAGAACAACCACGTCGGATACTGCGTTTCCGGGGCACTCAACGTCGAGACCACCAACGGCACCCGGATCAGCATCAGCGCCGGCGACTCCTACACCATTCCGCCCGGACATGACGCCTGGGTGGACGGCGACGAAGCCTTCGTCGGCATTGAATTCCTCAGCGCCGCGGTATTCGCCAAGGCACCGGGAACGTGACGCGGCTGCCGTCCCCCGCAAGTCAGTACCAGTTGTTGGCCACGGAATGGTTCCACGCGCCGCACGGTGACCCGTAGCGGTCAGCGATATAGGACAGGCCCCAATTGACCTGGGTCCGGTAGCTCGTGAGCCAGTCGCTGCCGGCGCTGGCATACTTGCTGGCCGGCAGCGACTGGGCGATCCCGTATGCGCCCGAGTACGGGTTGGTGGCAGTGGTCAGCCAGTTCGACTCCTTGGTCCACAGCGACGCCAGGCACGGAAACTGGTCCTGGCCCCAGCCGTAGGCGCCGAGCTGCCCGGCCGCGTAGTTCTTGGCGCCCGCGGGGTCGTTGACAGCGCCTCCCGGAACGGAAGGCACGACGACGACGGGCGGCGGGACCGGCGTCGGGCTCGGGACCGGAGGCGGGGCGGGCACGCCCGGTACAGCAGGCGGGGCCGGAGCCGGTTTCTGTGCAGCGGCAAGGGCCGCCGCCTTGGCTGCCGCCTCCGCCTGTTGGCGTGCCTGTTCCTGCGCCGCGGCCCGCTTGGCGGCCTGCGCCGTTTCATACGCGGCCAAGGCCACCTGGCCCTGCCGGAACTCCCCCTCCACGGCAGCCGTGGTCCCTTTGAGGGAGGCCAGCTGCGCGGTCAGTTCCAGGCCGTGCTCCTGCTGCTCCGCGATCTGCCGGGACATGGCCTGCTGGGCGGATTGGGCGGCGTCGAGCTTGGTTCTGGCCTCGCCGGACAGGCGCTCGCGCTCGGCCCTGGCCGCCTGCTCCTGATCGGCCAGGGCACGGGAAATGCGTTCGGCGCTTGCAGATTTGTTGACCAGGGCCGCAGTCTTATCGCTGACGATCTGGACGATATTCAGGCCGTGGATGCTGTTGTTCTGCACGGCGTCGAGGGCAACGAAGAAACCCATGTTGGTTCCACCGGTCTTGTACGATTGGGCCGCCAGAGCACCGATTTCCTTCTTGTACTGTCCCAGTTCGGCCGCGGCGCGTGCCGTCTGGGCCGTGAGTGCGTCCACAGTGGAAGTGGCGGCCTGAAGTGCCGCTTCGGCCTTGGCGTACTCCGCGGCGGACGTTACGGCCGCATTGCCCAGCGCCTCTGCTTCAGCCTGGAGTCCGCCCAGCAGCCCGTTGATCCTGGTGACTTCTGCCGCTTTGCCGGCCTCGCTTTTCTTGGCGTTCTGCACGTCTTGCCACGAGGGATACCCGCCGGGCGGCGCGTCGTCGTCGGCATGCGAGGGAAGCAGCGCAGCCGACCCCACCAGGGCGACCGCCAGCAGGCCGGCGAGGGCGGGCAGCCGCATTTTTTGAACAATCCGGGACATAGTTGGTGAGCTTACCGGGCATATACGGATTACGGGGCCTGACCTGCAACATCGTTACCGAGGAGGGAGGGAATCCGAGATGAAGCGCGGGTGGATTTCACGCCTACATTCCGTTACCGGAATGTGACATTGCCGATAACTGGAAGTTATGGTCAAACGGTGGCCCGGCTCAAGCCGGGACATTCCCGCCAGTATGCCGAGCCCTGCCGCTGACCGGGATCCAGTCGCTTTCCAGCTGGCAGGGACGGGGGAACCACGTTTCCACGGCTTTTCGAAGCCTTGGGGTTAAGTCGGTATCGCTCCGTCCCGTGCGGCGGCGCTACCGGCCGGGTATCTCCGACCCGAACCCGACAGCTCACCCCGCAGGCATGGGAGAGGCGATCAACCGTGTCCAAGAATTCCGCTGCCGCACGCCTTCGTGCGGTTCCTGCCCGCTCTACCGTCCTCATTGGCCTGGCCACTGCGGCCAAAACACACCCCCTGACGTTTGGCCGGCCGGCCCTGGTGGCTGTTGCTGCATCCGGCCTGCTGTTCAGCATTGGCGTCCCGGCTCAGGCCGGCGTCCACGGCCCGGACAACTCCGGGACTGCCAACACTCAGGTCCAGACCAGTGCGGCGGCAGCGGCTCCGGCCGCTGTTGCTTCGACTTCCGCTGCAGCAGCCCCCGCCGCGGCCAACGTCCACACAGTCGTTTCGGGTGACACGCTGGGCCAGATTTCCGCCGCCAACGGCGTCCCGCTCAACGACGTCCTTGCCGCCAACGGACTCTCGCTGACCAGCATCATCTACCCCGGCGACCAGATCCTGATCCCTGGTGCCGGCTACACCGCACCGGCTCCCGCAGCGTCTCCCGCGGCGGCGCCGGCCTCCCCCACCAACACCGGCATAAGGCTGGCCTCAACGTCCGCACCGGCGGCCCAGGCTCCGGCCGGCTCGCTCGGCGCGGCCATCCTGGCTTCCGCCAACTCCCAGCTCGGCATCCAGCAGGACTGCACCGCCATGGTGGAGAAGGCGCTGCGCTCGGTGGGTAAAAGCGTGGGTGACCTGGCTCCCGGCCAGTTCTTCCAGTACGGCCCGGTGGTGGGCACACCGGCCGCAGGGGACCTGGTCATCACGGCCGGCCATGTGGGCGTCTACGCCGGCAACGGCCAGGTTGTCAGTGGCGGGGTGGACGGTTACAAAACCGAAGTGCACTCGATCAGCTGGCTCGCCGGAGCGTCCTTCGTCCGCGTAGCGTGATCCGACCATGCTCGACGGCGGCGGGCGGCACCCAGCCCCGCGCCGCCGTCGTCCATCCCTGGTGTTCTCTCAGGTCCCGCAGAAGGTCCGATAGCTCCCGAAGTCTTCAGGGGCGGGGCCGGCGTAGCGTTCCAGCCCGGGGCGCTGCGTGTACGGATCGGCCAGGACGTCCACCAACCGGTTGAATGGGTCCAGGTCGCCGGCGATAGCCGAGTCCAGAGCCTCTTCAACCAGGTGGTTCCTGGGGATGTAGACGGGGTTGACCCGGTCCATCAGGTCCGCGTCCGGCGCCAGGGCCAGCCACCGTGCGGCCCAGGCGTCGAAGGCTTCGGGGTTCGCAAACATGGACCGCGTAGTTTCCGGCGTACCGCGGGCCGCCGAGCCGAGGCCCCGGAAGAAGGAGGTGTAATCCACCTGGCCTTCCTGGAGCAGCGCCAGCACGCCGTCCACCAGGGACGACGCGACGTCGTCGTGCGTGTCCGGGCGCAGCCCAAGCTTGGACTTCATGCCTGCCGACCAGGCAACGCTGTACAGGGCGCGGAAGCCGCCGAGGGATTCAACGGCGAGCGCCACGGCCTGGTCCTGGTCTTCATGGAGCAGGGGCAGGAGTGCTTCAGCGAGCCGGGTGAGGTTCCATTCGGCGATGACCGGCTGGTTGGCGTAGGCGTAGCGCCCGTCCGCGTCGATGGAGCTGTAGACCGCGCCGGGGTTGAACGCGTCCATAAAAGCGCAGGGACCGTAGTCGATGGTCTCGCCGGAGATGGCCATGTTGTCGGTGTTCATCACGCCATGGACGAAGCCCACCAGCATCCATTGCGCCACCAGGGACGCCTGCGCGGCTATGACCGCCTCGAAGAACGCGAGATAGGGCTTGTCGGCAAGCGCCGCGTCCGGGTAGTGGCGGCTGATGGCATGATCCGCCAGACGGCTCAGAAGGTCCGCCTCGCCGTTGACGCGGGCGAACTGGAAGCTGCCGACCCGCAGGTGGCTGCTGGCCACCCGGGTGAGCACGGCCCCGGGCAGCATCGTTTCGCGGCGGACGGGCCGGCCCGTGGCCACCACGGCGAGGGACCTCGTGGTGGGGATGGCCATGGCGTGCATGGCTTCGCTGACGATGTACTCGCGCAGCATGGGACCGACGACGGCGAGACCGTCACCCGCGCGGGCGAACGGTGTCCGGCCGGAGCCCTTGAGGTGGATGTCCCGAAGCTGCCCGTGGATGTCCGTGACCTCCCCCAGCAGGAGGGCCCGCCCGTCGCCGAGCAGGGGTGAGTAGCCGCCGAACTGGTGGCCGGCATAGGCCTGGGCCACGGGTGTGGCACCGTCAGGAATCTGGTTGCCGATGAGCAGCCGCGTCCCCTCGGGCGTCCGCAGCCAGGACGGGTCGAAGCCCAGCTCGGTGGCCAACGGCTCGTTCAGGACCAGCAGCTGCGGGTCAGGTGCTTCCTCCGCCTGCCAGGGAACCGCCAGCTCCCCGAGTTCGCGGGCGAAACGCCCGCCGAAGGTGAGCGTTAGTGGGATTGCGGTGCTCATGCTTCAAGACTACCCGTGGCAGGACAGCCCAGACCGCGGCGGATCAGACGTGCTGCTCAGACGTGCTGTCCGAACCAGGCGAGGGTGTCGTTCCAGGCAGCCGTGGCTTGGGTTTCGTTGTAGCGCTCGCCGGTGTCGTTGTGGAAGGCATGGTCGACGCCGGGGTAGACGGTGATCTGGTGGCGGACCCCGGCAGCCACCAAGGCGTCACGAAGGGCGGGCATCGCGCCGGTGATCCGCTGGTCGCGTTCGGCATACACACCGAACGCCGCAGCCTTGATGGCCGGCACCTTGTTCAGGTCCGGCGCCGGCCCATAGAACGCGGCGGTGGCCTTCAGTCCGGCCAGCTCGGTTGCCGCCTGCCACGTGATGCCGCCGCCGAAACAATACCCGTTCATGGCGATGCGTCCGGAGTCCACGAAGTCCTGGGCCTGAAGGTAGTCAAAGGCGGCGGCGAAGTCAGCAACATGGCGCTGTGCCCCGGCTCGGGTCAGTGCACCCGACACGGCGTCAGAGTCAAGGCTGGCTGTGCCGCCTTCCCTGCTGAGCAGGTCAAGGGCCAGCGCCGCGTACCCGGCTTTGGCAAAGCGGCGGGCAACGTCCTGGATGTGCGGGGTCAGGCCGCGGTTTTCGTGGCAGACCAGCACCGCAGGGCCGGCTGCACCGGATTCGGGCCGGGCGAGGTACCCACTGATCTCGGTTCCGTCGGCCGGGAACCGCACGGTCGCCGTCGTCAGCCCTCCGGCGCCCTCCGGGACGGAGAGCGGGCTCTTGGCCCCCGGCACAGCACCGGCAGAAGCAGTGCCGGGGCCCGCCGTCGACGATGACGGCGTGGGTGTGGGCATGGGGTCGGTGCTGCGTGGGACTTCCTCGGGTGTGCATCCGACGAGCAGCATCGCGCCCGATGCCGCCGCCATGCTTCCCATGATGAATGCGACCCGGCGGGTAAACGTGCGGTGCGTCATTGCGCCGGCGCGGTAGTCGTCGAAGAATTCCTCGATCAGATACCGTTCAAACTTTCCAAGCTGGAGCATGATTGGCCTCCTCGAGTGAGGCTCATATCCTTCTCCGAAGCCGGCCTTCGTGCAAGGGTCAGCGAGTTCCGGCCTCACCGGGGGCTACCGCGCCGATTGGGGAAGGCGATCCGGTCCAGGTCATTGGCTGCCATAACCGTCGAGCTGCCAGCCCGGACCCGGGCCTGCTCCTCGAGCGCAGTAACGTCGTCGCCGTACCGCGAGGAGAAGTGCGTAAGGACCAGCGTGCCGACGGCGGCGCTGGCCGCCAACTCCCCCGCCTGCCCGGCGGTCAGGTGACGGTACTGCTTGGCGAGCTCGCCGTCGTCGGTACTGAACGTTGACTCTGCCACCAGCAGATCCACGCCGTCTGCGAGTTCCTCGGCACCCGCACAGGGCGCCGTGTCCATCACGAACGCGAAGCTCTGGCCCGGCCGGGGAACGCTCACATCGTCCAGGCGGACACCGTCCAGAACTCCGTCACGCTGCAGGCGCCCCACGTCCGAGCCAGAGATCCCGGCCGCGGCGAGCTTGTCCGGCACGAGACTGCGGCCATCAGGTTCCTGCAGCCGGTAGCCGTACGTTTCGATGCGGTGCTTCAGCGGCTGTACCTCCAGGCCGGGCGCGACGGCCCCGGCGCCACCGTGCGGGCAGAGCCTCAGGTCAAGTCCGGGGGTGCTGACGGACACCAGCGCGCGGACCACTTCCTCTCCCGACGCCGGGTAGTGCAGGTGGACTGGATGGGTCACGCCGTCCAAAGCCATCCGGGAAAGCACGCCCGGCAACCCGAAGCAATGGTCGCCGTGCACATGGGTGAGGCAGATGCGCGTGATCTGAGTGGCCGGGATCCCGGCGTGGAGCATCTGGCGCTGCGTTCCTTCGCCGGGATCAAAAAGCAGGCCCTCGCCATCCCACCGCAGCAGGTAGCCGTTATGGTTGCGGGTCCGGGTGGGGACCTGGGAGGCAGTGCCGAGGACGACAAACTCACGCATGGAACTGAGTGTCCCACTGCGGGTTGCCTGCATCCAGCCGCCCCTACTCCAAGCCGTCCCGGACTGCTACATCGGCACGGCCAAGGCGACTGACAGCTGGGTTCAGCCTGTCGCCACGGAAGGACGCACCATGCTCCCTGACACTTCTCGGCCCGTCATCCAGGCAACGCTGCCTGTGGTCGGTGAACATATTGAAGAGATTGCCAAACGGTTCTACAAACACATCTTCGACGCCAGGCCGGACCTGCGCGATGGCCTGTTCAACCGGGGAAAACAGGCTGACGGGCGCCAGCAACAGGCGCTGGCCGGATCAATCGCCGCTTTCGCCACCTAGTGGAAAAACCGGATCAGCTGCCCGATCATCTGTTGTCCAGAGTTGCCCACAAGCACGTCCGTCGTCACTTTCGTTGTGGAACGGACCGACGAACGGGACGTGAAGCCGTCTCTGCCCGGGCAGTACGTGACTCTCAAGATGGCCATGAAGGACGGCGTACACCAGCCACGGCAGTACAGCGTGACGCGGGCCGATGACGGGCAGCACCGGCACTTGCAGGCAGTGAGGAGTGACCTCATCGCCAAAGGGGTTCCGGCCAAAGACATCCAGTACGAAGTGTTTGGCCCGGACCTCTGGCTCGCCGATCTCCAGTAAGTTGTATCCGCGCCATCTAGAACTGCTCCGCCGGGATGGAAAACCCGAGGTCCAGGAGTCCGCGGCCTGCCTGTTCCAGGATCGGATCCATGGTCAGGGAGGCGTGGTTGAGCAGTACATTGACATCGCGTTGGATCCGCTGGAGTGGGTGCGTCAGCCGGTGAACACTCCCTCCGGAGCCCGTCAGGATGAGGCGGACAGCATCGGCGGATGCCCCGCCACTGAGACCGAGGGAAAGCCGGTACTGTGCCCGCTCCCCATCCGTGAAAGCGACCGGCCGCCGGCCGTAGGAAGCGGCCACCACCCGGACAGCTTCCTGCCAGTGCAGCCGCGCAGTCGCCACCTGCCCGAAGGCCTGCGAGAACCGGGCCTGCGCGAGCGGCGAATCCGCCTGCCGCGCCTGCGTTGTCTGCTTGACCTTGCGCACCATCATCAGGTCCCGGAACACCTCGATGGCGTGCTCAGCGGCCCCCAAAGCAGCTGCCGGGGCAACCATGTTCAGGAACGTGGCCATGGGGAGGTGGATGTTCGGATCCGGATGGATGCGGCTGCCGGGGTTGTCCGCGGCGGCCAGGAGGTTCCACTCCAGAGCGCGGTGCGCGGGGACAAAGAGATTCTCCGTCCGGAGATCGTTGCTTCCTGTCCCCCGCAGGCCGGCCGTGTGCCAGACGTCCAGGAGGTCAAGATCGGACACCGGGACCAGGCACTGTAGGCGGATCTCGCCGTGCTGCACAGCCAGGAGCGCCCACTCAGAATGCATGACACCGGAGGCGAAGCTCCAGCGGCCCGAGATAATGAACCCTCCGGGAGCCCTCTCTGCTTTACCTGGAGGGGCGCCGGTGGCGGCGGCCAATGGGGCCGGCCCGTTGGCGAAGACTTCGTCCTGGGCTTCCCGTGGCCAGCGGGCCAGCATCCAGACATGTTCCACCAGGTGCCCGACGCTCCAGGCCGTGGAGACACAGCCCCGGGCAAGGCGCCGAACCACCTCCACGTAAGTTTCCAGCCCCATGCCGAAGCCGCCCACGGCCTTCGGCGCGAGCATCTGAAACACACCCGCCGCCTTCAGTTCAGCCATGGTGGCGTCCGGAATACGGCGGATCTCCTCGGTTTCAGATGCGCGTTCCCGCAGCCGGGGAACGAGGGCATCCACCCGGGCTAGCAGCTCATCGTGCGTCGGAACGGCCACAGCCGCCGCGGTCGGCATCACGGCCGGGAGCACCTCTTCGGGAAGCTCAATGGTGTGCGCTGTATGGCTGCGCTTCGCGGCCAGGTAGCGGTGGTTCGCCTCCGAGAGGTGCACGCCGGTGGGGACCTGCTCCGAGACGTCAACGCCGAGGGCCGTCAGCTGCCCTACTTTGTCCGGGTTGTTGGTGAGGAGGCGGATCCGGCCGGCGCCAAGCGCTCCGAGCATCTGGGCGGCGGCGCTGTAGTCTCGCTCGTCCTCGCCGCGCCCCAGGGCAACGTTGGCTTCGTAGGTATCCAAGCCGGTGTCCTGCAGGGCATAGGCGTCGAGCTTGGAGTACAGGCCGATGCCGCGCCCTTCCTGCCGGAGGTACAGCAGGAAGCCCCCGACGGCGGCAATCTCCTCGACTGCCTCGCGCAGCTGGGGTCCGCAGTCGCAGCGCTCGCTGCCGAACACGTCGCCGGTGAGGCACTCGCTGTGCAGTCGGACCAGCGGGGCCGCACCTTCCGGGCCCTGGTCCAGGAGCGTCTGCTCCCATTCGCCGAGCGCGAGCAGCAGGTGCTCCTTACCGTCGGCCAGCCCATGGAAAGTCATGATCTCGGCTGTGGCCGCGAAGCCATCAGGGAAGCGCAGCGGGACGGTGACCTGGCTGCGGACGGCGGCCGGTTGTTCGAATGGCCGCGCGACGGTCTCGGACATGACGGTCATCTGGGCTCCTCAGGAAGTCTGAAAGTACTTGAATGTTGAAGTAAACAGTACTGGTCATTAGTTCACGACGCAAGTGATTTCCCGGACATAAAACTTCACTCATGAAGTAAATGCCTTAGGCTTGCCCTATGGAAAATTCCGTCGAACCCCGCTGGCTGAGCAGCGATGAACGTGAGGTGTGGCTGACCCTCGTGGGCATCATGATGAAGCTCCCCGCCGCCCTGGACTCCCAGCTGCAGCAGGACGCCGGGATAAGCCACTTTGAGTACATGGTCCTTGCCGGCCTGTCTGAAGCTCCGAAACGAACCCGCCGGATGAGTGACCTGGCGGGCTTCACCGAGTCCGGACTCCCCCGCCTGTCCCAGGTTGTCAGCCGGCTTGAAAAGCGGGGCTGGGTTCACCGCTCCACGGATCCTTCCGACGGACGCATCACCCTGGCCACACTCACCGACGAGGGCTGGGCGAAGATCACCCAAACCGCTCCGGGACACGTGGAAGCAGTCCGAGCGCTCGTGTTCGATCCCCTCACGAAGGCGCAGTCGCGTCAGCTGGGGAGCATCGGCAAGCGCATCATGGGCGCCATCGACCCAGAGGACCGCTGCCTGCGTGAAAGCGCCCCGCTCTAGGATGAGCAGGGCGCCTTCGAACGGTCAGGCGGAAACGGTCTTCAGCCCCGGGCGCTTCTTACGTCCGCTGGCAGGCGGCGCGTGACATCACAGGTCAGTGGTCGTCCGCGGAGGCGACAATCTCTGCCGCCAAATCGCGGATACTGACGTTGCGGGTCCGTGATGCACGGAAGAGCCACTCAAGCGCAACATCGTAGCTGCACCGTTCCTGGCCGATGATGACACCCAGCGCGAGATCTGTCGGCGTCCGCGAAGCCATGGCCGCCCTAAGGTTCTTCTCAGTCTCCTGCAGTGACACGATCCGGAGGACCAGGCGCAGTCCCTTCGACGCCTCGGCAGCCAAGGCATGGGCTGCTACCATGGCGTCCCTGCCGAACCCGTGCGGCCTGGAGCTGTAGAAGATCATTCCTGCGCTGGCTTGGCCCTCCAAATGCAGCCGCAACGCCAGGAGCGACAGCACCTTCTCGCGCCTGGCGGCTTCGACGAAGCTGGGCCAGCGCTCCTCGGATCTCAGGTCCGTGACCGAGACGATTCCTACCTCCAGCGAGGCAACCACTTCCGGCCCTTCACGGTCTCTGGTCTGCTCGTCCTCGAGGCTTCGGCTGCGTTCGTCCGAGCCGCCCATCACAGGGGCACCTGAGGGCCGGAGTACTGTGATTCCGCAGGACACGTCCCCGGAAAACCGCGCAAGCTCGTCCGCGCAGAACACCGACAGGTTCTCAAGAAACCCGGAGAGGTCCGCGGAATTCAACACAAGGTCCTGGATGTGCCGCGTGATCTCGGCCGTTTCATAGTTGAGGGGGGCTCGCGCAGCCATTTTTGGACACCTCCGGGATGCTGGGGTGGTTCCACGCCCAGCTGGACGGGCACCGCACACTGCCTAACGGTCATCCCAGCGTACCCGTCCACCCAAACGGGAGGAATGACCGGCTGGGTGGAGTCTGTAGCCTTGAGGCGTGGGACATTCAGCGGTCATCATCGGCGCGGGCATCAGCGGCCTGAGTACGGCACGGGCCCTGAAACGTCACGGCTGGTCAGTGACAGTCTTGGAGCAGGCTGCGGCCCTGCCGACGTCGGGCACCATGCTGGGCATGTGGCCGGCCGCCATGAAGGCCCTCGATGTTATCGGTGTTGACGCCTCGCGCCGCACTGATGGCTGGGCGCACATTGCTGCCGGCGCAGGAACCCGGCTCTGGACGCAGGCCGGGCGGACGTTGTTGACAGCCCCCGGGGGCGCCGACCTGAACCTGGTCTCCCGGCCCGCCTTGCTCGCCGCGCTTGCCCGGGACATCGACGTCAGCTTCAACACGCAGGTCGTCGACCCGGGCCAGATTGACGATGCAGCGCTGGTGGTCGGTGCAGATGGCACGTTCAGCCGCACCCGGCAGCGGATGTTCGGTGACCGGTTCTGCGCCCGTTCCCTTGGAGCCGTCGCCTGGCGGGGCACCGTCAGGGGCGCCGTGGCCGAATACGGCGAGGCTTGGGCCCCCGGGGCACTGTTCGGCATCACGCCGGCAGGTCCTGATGCGACGAACTGGTATGCATGCATCCGCGCCGATCGGACGTTTGACGGACCACACCTGCCGCACATAATGAACCATTTCGGCACCTGGCACCGCGGGGTGCGGGACCTGATCGGCAGGATCGAAGAGAATGCAGTCCTGCATCACGGACTCTTCGAGGCGCCGAGGTTGCATTCGTTCGTCACCGGGAACACTGCGCTGGTGGGCGACGCCGCCCACGCAATGGCGCCCTTCCTTGGACGCGGGGCCTGCGAGGCCATCGTTGATGGGGCCACGCTGGGGCGGGCCGTGGCAGAGGCCTCCTCTGTCGAGGCGGGTCTTGCCGCGTTCAATAAGGAACGCCGGGCGCGGACTCAGCGGCTGGTGCTCGCCTCACGCCTGATGGGCCAATTCGCCATGATGGATACCGGCTCAGGAATCCGCAACGCCGCGGTCGGTACCATCGGGCGGCTGGTCAAGCCCAGGCCACGGCGGGATCCCAAGCTCCCTCGCCACTAAGAGTCGTCAGTCACGCGGGCGCATGAGCGGCGGATTCAGCACGGCATGCGTGGGCTGACCTGCTGTCGGGCGGGCTGTTTCGGCGGGCCTGAAGAGAGCCGCGGGGCGGCCGGCGTCGCCCACAGTCATCCGCCCGGTGCTCTCCAGAAAACCAGGTGTTCCCGTCGATGACCAGGAACTGCCCACTCTCTTCCACGCCATCGACCAGATCGCCACCACCACGCTGGCCGAGGCCCTGGAGCGGGCTGTCAGCCAGCTCCGCACGGTCCTTACCGACGCGCTGCGCTCGGACGCCCGGCTCCTGTCCACAGGCATCGAGATCCTCGGCGTCCAGGTCCCGGCCGTCCGGCCGGAGTCGGACGTTGAGAGAGCCCTCCAGACGCCGGTCCGCGAACAGTTCCAGGCCGAAGCAGACCGCGCCGTCTACGAACGCCGGGCCGTCGCCGTCGAACGTGAACGGACCATTTCCGAGAACGAAATGGCAAGCCAGATCGAACTGGCCACCCGCGGCACGGCCTTGGCTGATGCAGGCCGCA
>NZ_JAKFFD010000010.1:0-17838 GCF_036675385.1 Pseudarthrobacter sp.
TCCATCGACTGCTTGATGCATTCGAGCAGGACCAGCCCCAGCGAATAGATGTCTGTGGCAGGGGTGAGCGGGGAGCCCATGGCCTGCTCTGGGCTGAGGTACGCCGCGGTGCCCACCATGGCTCCGGTTGCGGTCAGGCGGGTTGCGTCAGCGATTCGTGCGATGCCGAAGTCGGCCACCTTGGCCCGCAATGGCTCACCGGGCCGGGTCTGTACCAAGAGGATGTTGCCCGGCTTGATATCGCGGTGGAGGATGCCAAGGCCGTGGACATAGGCCAGTGCGTCAGCGATGCCGGCTCCTATGACGGCGAGTTCGTCCAAGGGGACTTGGCTGTGCCTGATCCGGCTGCGCAGATCCTGGCCCTCCACCAGTTCCATCGTCAGGAACGGCCGGGGCTCCTCCGGGACGCGTTCGTCGACGCCGACATCGAACAGGGTCACGAGGCTGGGGTGGTTCAGCGTCGCCAGCAGCGTAATTTCAGCTTCCTGTCGTTTCAACGCGTCTGCGTCGGGAGCCTGGGGTGCGAAGAGCTTCAACGCCACGTCCCGGCCCAGGTTTTCGTCCCGAGCGCAGTACACGGACGACATGCCGCCGCGACCGATCACCTCGCCCAGCCGGTAACGTCCGCCGAGCACTTCAGTCCTGATGGAGCTGGGCGATTCCGCCACCATATCCGTTCCTCCCGGTGCGCTGCGGCACTGTCACCTAAAATCATAAGGCAACTTACTATGTTCCGCCTGCCTATGTGTGATCGACTCGAAGTACACGCGCTTCCTTGCCGAATGCATCACTGTCGAGCCAGCCGAGCCTGGTCTGAGGCCTAACGCCAGTCAGTAGTACGCATGGCACGGCACATCCGGTGGCGGTACTGTGAGGCGCATGGAGATGCGCCTTGAAGTTGTGCAAGTACCTGTGGCCGATGTCGACCGGTCGAAGTCGTTCTATACCGAGAAGCTGGGCTTTGTCCTTGACCACGACGTGGAGCACATCCCGGGAATGCGGGTCGTGCAGCTGACGCCGCCTGGTTCGGCTGCCTCGATAGTCATTGGTACAGGAATGACGAGCATGACGCCGGGCAGCCTCGAGGGCCTGCAGCTTGTGGTGCCCGACATTGGCGCGGTCCGAGCCGAGCTCGTCCGCCGGGGCGCCGATGTCAGCGAAATACAGGACATGGGTGGAGTGCAGTTTGCGTACTTTGCTGACCCGGATGGCAACCGCTGGGTCATTCAGGGCGCAACACCATCTGAGGTCCGGGATGCACATCTGAACGAGCCCGCATCCTAGCCGGCCGGATCCGCCGGGAGCGTAGGATAATGACGCGCATTCGGTTCTGGCAATGCATAGTTCCATCCCTACTTTTCACCATGCTGCTGACGTCATGCGGCGACAAGCTGACGGGCGGACCGGGAACTGCGGAACCCACGGCGAACTCCGCCAGCTCCGCTGCACCCAACAATTCCCCAACGCCCACCGGTTCAAGCCTTGGTTCAACGAGCAGCCTCGTTCCAAGCGCCGGCCCCTTCGCATGCGTTGACTGGGTCCGGTTCGAGACCCCTCAACGCCAATACGACAAGGCCGGGTTGGTGCTCATCGGAAAGCCTGTAAGCCGGGCCGGTGAGACCAGGATTTACGGTCACAAGGCCACGACCCACCTTGTGGAAGTCGAGCAGGTACTCAAAGGTGATCCCGGAGATGGGAACCTGCGCATCTCCTCCATGCCCCCGACATGCACTGGAGGAGAGTCCTACCCGGACGGCGATCCGCTCGATCCCAATCAGAGAGTCATCATTTTTGCGACCATGCAGGGCGGCGACTGGTTCACCATGACCCCCGCACAAGGAGTGTTGCCTTTCCAACAGGGCACAGAGCTTCCCTTTCACTAATGTGAGTCCAGCCGATCAGGCCCTCCGTTGCGGTCAGCCCGCGTCCTGGCCGATATAGGCTGGACGGGACGCCGGCCCGCCCGGGCTAGCCTGCCGCCTTCCCGGGCGGCCAGGAACGGACGGAAGGGTATCAGCGCCATGAACGAACCTGACTGGGTCCAGCACGCCATCTGGTGGCAGGTCTATCCCCTCGGCTTTGTCGGCGCGGAGAAGACCGCCACGCCGGATCCCGCCGCTGACCACCGGTTGCTGGACCTTGTCCCGTGGCTCGACTACGCGGTGGAACTCGGGGCGTCGGGGCTGGCCCTCGGCCCCATCTTCGCGTCGGAGACGCACGGGTACGACACCACGGATTACTTCCGGATCGATCCCAGGCTCGGATCCGAGCAGGACTTCGACACCCTGGTGGCAGAGGCACACCGTCGCGGACTGCGCATACTGCTCGACGGCGTCTTCAACCACACCGGGCGCTCCTTTGCGCCGTTCCAAAATGTCCTCGCGCGCGGGCCGGAGGCGGACACCGCCTCCTGGTTCTCGCTGGAGTGGCCCGACGGTGCCGCTCCCGGCGTCGAACCCGAGTACCGCGACTTCGAGGGCCACCACCACCTCGTGGCGCTCAACCATAACGAGCCGGCCGTCGCCGATTTCGTCGTAGAGGTCATGGAGCACTGGCTGCGCCGGGGTGCGGACGGCTGGCGACTCGACGCCGCCTATGCCGTCCCGTCGTCGTTCTGGGCTCCGGTCACCGCGCGCGTCCGGTCATCCCATCCGGACGCGTACTTCGTGGGCGAGTACATCCACGGCGACTATGCAGCGGAGGTCCGGTCCGGCGGACTCGATTCCGCCACGCAATACGAGCTCTGGAAGGCTGTCTGGAGTTCGCTCAATGACGCGAACTTCTTCGAACTCGCAGCCGCACTCGAGCGACACAACGCGCTCCTGGGCTCTTACGCACCGCTCACCTTCATCGGCAACCACGACGTCACCCGCATCGCGAGCAAGCTCACCGATGCCGCACTCGTGCCGCACGCCGTCGTCGTCCTGCTCACGGTCGGCGGAACGCCGTCCATCTACTACGGCGACGAGCAAGGCTACCGGGGCGTCAAGGAGGACAGGGCAGGGGGCGACGACGACGTGAGGCCGCTGTTCCCGTCCGCTCCCGACCAGCTCTCGGCCTTGGGACGACCCATCTTCGCCGTGCACCAGCAGCTCATCGGGGTGCGGAGACGGAACCCCTGGCTGCACCGTGCCACCACGGAGGTCCTCCAGCTCTCCAACGAGGTGCTGGCGTACCGCCTCGCGGTTGACGCCGATGCGCTCGTGGTCGCACTGAACCTCTCGCCCGACACCCAGCGGATCAGCGCCGCCGGCGCCACTTCCGTCGTCGCCGGACAGGCGACCGTCGATGTCGGTGCGAACGCCATCCTGGTGCCGCCGCGGGGGTGGGCCGTCCTGGGCTAAGCCAGCTGCGGGAGGACGCTCTATCTAGCGGACCACCCGGTAGCGCACGTGCGTCACGAGGCTCGTCCCGCTTACTTCCGTCGGCTCCAGCGTGAGGTTCCCGACGCCGTCGAGCAGCCGTTCGCCCGCCCCCAGGATGATGGGCGCGGTGTGGAGCCGCAGCTCATCGATCAGCCCCGCCGAGAGGTATTGCCGGGCGGTCTGCGCTCCGCCGGCGATGGCCACGTCCTTGCTCCCGGCGGCCTCCCGCGCCCGGGCCAGCGCCGATTCGATGCCGTCGGTCACGAAGTTGAACGTGGTGCCGCCCTGCATCTGCAGGGGCTCGCGTGGCTGATGGGTGAGAACGAAAACCGGTGCGTGATAGGGCGGCTCCTCACCCCACCATCCCCGCCAGTCCGCATCCCACGCCCCGGGACCTGCGAACATGTTCCGTCCCATGATGTAGGCGCCGGACGCGAGGATGCCGTCGATCGCGGCCGCGTTGGCCTCGGGTTCCTCGAACATCCACCGGTGCAGGAGCTCGCCGCCCTCGCCCAGCGGCTCCGAAGGGCTTTGGTGCGGGCCGGCGACGAAGCCGTCGAGGGAGATGGTCAGGTCGCACGTGACTCGGCTCATGCGCCCATCATGCCACCCGGTCACGGCTCCTGCGTAGGGCCCGGCTGCTCGATGGTGACGGTGCCGGCGTCGCCATCCACGCGGATCTGCTGGCCGCTGGTGAGCCGCTGGGTGGCCACTCCGGTGCCGAGCACGGCCGGGATGCCGTACTCCCGGGCCACGATGGAGCTGTGGCTCAACGGGCCGCCCACGTCGGTCACCACGGCGGAGGCCATCGCGAACAGCGAGGTCCAGGCGGGAGTGGTGATGCGGGCCACCAGGACCTCTCCGGGCTCCATCAGGGCGAAATCCTGAGGCCCCCGCAGGACACGGGCCGGGGCGGTGACCCGGCCCGCGCTCGCGCCCGTGCCCTTGATGATGTCGCCGAGTTGGTGCTGCGAGCCTGCAGGCATCATGGACCCGAAGGCCTTTTCCATCCACCGGCTCTCCGGGAGCAGTTGCGGGGCAGCGGCCTTCACCTGGCCCCGCCACAGCATCTTGCGCTCCTCGACGGCGGCGGCGCGGACGGGGCGGTCGGCCCCGGTAATGGCCACGGCGCCCGGTGCACCCGGTGCGCCCGGTGCGCCCGGTGCGGCCAGGCCGAACTCGACGGCGCTGCGCAGCTCCCGGTGCCGCAGCCAGAACACGTCGGCGGGCTCGGCGATGACCGCGGAGTCCACCAGCCGCTGCCCGAGTTCGAGCAGCATCCGCCGCAGCAGCGGCCAGGCCAGGCCGACGTCGGCCAGGGCATCTTCGCGGATCGGGGCTGTGTTCTGGGCCCACCGGAGCAGCCGGAGGAACGCGGCCCGGCGGCGCGGCCCGAGCCGGGTGAAGATCCGGCTGGTGGCGATCTCCCTGCGGTCGGCCGACAGCCGCTGCCGCTCGTGCGGGTCAGTGCCCTGCCCGCGCAGGTAGAACTTCACCGTGTCCAGCAGCGCTGACGGATCGTCGGCCGGCACCGGGCTGGCGAAGTCCAGGTTGTACACCGCATGGCCGAACCGGCCGAGGTGGTCCTGGAAGCGCGGACGCCACAACTGCCACAACGGCTCACTGAACCCGGCAGGCGGGAAGCCCGTTCGCTGGGACTCGGCCAACGCCGTCGTCGGTTCATGGAGGATCGCCGCGGCGAGCCCGGGGACGCCGCGGGCCCAAGCGGCCAGATCGTACAGCGACTTCTCCGCCCGGATGGGTTCGCTGTCGTAGCCGAGGATGAACGTCAGGGCGGGGGGATCCCCCTCGCGCCGGACGAACTTGTCGTAATACGCCCCGAAGGAGATTTCGCTGGTCGCGGCGAGCGGAATGACTGACTGCACGGCTGTGTAGTACACGGTGCCGGCGTCCAGCAGCGCCTGAACCCCCTCGAGCAGTTCCGCACCGGAGAGCTCCGCAACGGGCTTCGCGGACCAGTCCTTGATCACGCGTTCGTAGCGGGGATGCGAGAATTCGCGCCAGCCGGCCACCCCCATGTGCGCCTGGCCGCGGGCCAGCGCGCGTACCGCCTTCAGCGCCTTGCCCATCACCCGCCACATCCCCGACGTGCGGTAGTAGTAATAGGCGTAGCCGTTGATGGTGGGCAGTCCCACGTCGTCCTCGCGGATGACGTTCGTGCCCACGGCCTCGTTCATCAAGGCCCGCAACGAGCGGGACACCGAGCCGTCAATCAGGTCGGCGAAGAGCGGCGAGAGCGGGTCCGGCAACTGTTCCACGATGCTCGCCCGGAAGTACATCCCCCTCGGATAGGGCACGGGCCACGTGTCCGGGGTATCGGCAGCCGGTTCGGGCAGCGCCGTGATGGGGCGGGACTGCAGGATGAAAAACTCGCCCCCGGCCCGTGCCCACTCGATGTCCTGCGGTGCCCCGAAATGATCCGCACTCCGGGTTCCGTGGCGGGCCAGTTCGGCTGCTGCCCGGTCGTCCAGTACGGGCGCACGACGGCGGGCTGCCGCCACCGGCTGCTCCCGGGTGCCGTGCTCGGCGTAGACAGTCATAACCGCCTTGTCGGCCGTGTGCCGCGACACCACGGTGCCAGTCCCGGCGTCGACCACGAGGTCATCCGTGGTGACGGACCCGCTGACCACGGACTCGCCTAAACCCCACGCGGCACTGATGGCGATCTGGTCGCGGCGCCCGTTGGCCGGGTTGGCGGTAAACATGACCCCCGCGGCCTCGGCCTCGACCATCCGCTGGATTACCACCGCGAGGCGCACCGAGTCCGGTCCGATGCCTTCGCGGGCGCGGTAGGCCATGGCGCGCGCCGTCCACAGGGAGGCCCAGCATTCGATCACGGCCGCGGACAGCGCCTCGGCCCCGCGGACGTTCAGGTAGGTTTCCTGCTGCCCGGCGAAGCTGGCTGCGGCGAGGTCCTCGGCCGTGGCGGAGGAACGCACCGCAACGGCCGTTTCCCCGCCGTCGTCGAGACGCGCGTCACTGAGCCGCCCGTAGGCGGCGCCGAGTTCCGCCGCGATGTCCGCCGGCATGGTGCCGGCCGTGACCAGGGTTCGGATCCGCTCCGAGGCGTCCGCGTAGTCTTGGGGCGCCGCCTGCGGTGACAGGGTGGCCAGTTCCTGGATGCGGGCCTCAAGGTGGTTGGCCTCCACAAAATGCGAATACGCTGCGGTGTTCAGCACAAACCCGGGAGGGACCGGGAGACCGGCCTGAAGGAGGCCGCCCAGGCCCACGGCCTTGCCGCCGGCCATGGCGATGTCGGCTGCTCCCATATCGGCCAAACTGTTGACGTAGGTCATGACCGCGCGTCCTTACTGCCCGGTTATGGGGCGCCTGCAGCGAACCTGATTCTCCACATACTGGCACTGCCGCGGACAAGAGGCCATAGACTCGGGGTCATGTCAGCTCTTTGGGGGATGCAGACTCGGCACGGACGAGTCCTGTTGGTTGTGGCCGTTCTCGTCGTTCCGCTTGCGGGGTGTGAGTACAGCGGCCCGGATGAGCGGCCGGCTCAACCATCCTCGCCGGCAGCGACACCCCAGCCCCGGTCCTTCGATGAAAATGCCGCTGAAGTGGCGCGTCTGCTCGGGGCACCGGCATCGGATCCCGGCATGCCGTCGGAAGCAGAGCCGGCCGGGAAACTTTCCCTTGTTCTGGCGCCGGGAGACTACACGGTCACGGGCGCCTGTGCCGGCGTTTACGGGGCCAAACTCACCATGGTGAAGGCTGACGGCATACCGGAGGCCGCGAACTTTGAGTGCGACGCCCCGCTGGACCGGTTCATGAGGCACCCCGGCGGGCCCATCACCATCAGCGCGGTCCCGCCGACGGGCAGGCCGTCCGCAACTGGGGTCAAAGTGCAGGCCAACACGGACCCGCGGGCTTCGGAGATGGAGGACTTTTCAGAGTGGTCGGTGCAGCAGCTGCAACCGTATTTGCCCGGTGAGTTGCGTGGTTCCATCAGCGCGAACTCAACCACCACCGGAACACTCATGGCCAAACCGGGCCAGTACGAACTGCATTTCGTCTGCGCAGGACCACCAGGGGCCGAGCTGTCGGCGGCCACTGCGGCGGGTGCTGAAGTTCTGGCCCCCGTGCAGGTCCCGTGCAACGGTCAGGTGTTCACGGCGCCCGTGGTGCTGCCCACCGAGGGAGTGGACCTGACCATGAGCACGGGCGGTGGCCTGGACGGCCGCTTCACCTACAAGCTGGTTCCAGCCGCGTAGCCGTGTCTTTGGATTCACTCCCGCCGTGGCGCACATAAGCTCGATACATGGGCAAAAACCAGCACAGCGAGTTGGAAGGGCAGACGTCGATTAACGAGCTGCTCGACAAGCCCATCGGCGACACCCACATCCAGCTGGTGCTGCCCATCCACGTCCAGCTCCGGCCAGGGGAATTCCGCCGCGTGTCCTGACGCGGTGGAACAGGATCGCAGAGCACGACGGCGGCACCCGGGTTGGGTGCCGATGGTCGCCTTGGCGCATGAGCCAGCACCGAAATCCGGACAATCCGACAGGGGACAACCATGAGCTATGTGCGAAAGCTGACCTTCAACCTCAGAGTGCGTGGATTGTCGGAACCGGAGATCGCCGACGTACTGGATGACGTGCGGGCGCATGGGGCCGCCACCGGGACTGCCGCGGAAGCCACCTTTGGCACAGCCGAGGAGTACGCGAAGCTTCAGGAGCGACGTCCGCGATTTCGTCGGCCCGGTATCGCTCCTGCCAGCCACGGGGGTCATTCTGGCATGTGTCCTGGCTGGGTTCCTGACCGATTACTTTCAGCCTGCGCAGAGCTCCCGCGGCTGAGGTGAAGCTTTCAATGATGCATTCCGTTGAATTTGGATCCGGCACTCCGATCCTGATGATCCATGGCTTCTGCGTGGATCATCACCTGTTGCTGGGGCTCGATTCCGTATTTGCCCTGCAAGGACGGTGGAGACGCGTTTATGTTGACCTTCCGGGCATGGGCCAGTCCCCAGCAGGGCCCGAGGTTGACAGCGCAGATGCCGTCGCGGAAGCCGTTGTCTCCTTCGCACGGACAACTTTCGGAGACGAAAAATTCGCGGTCCTGGGCAATTCATTTGGCGGGATGATCGCCCGGCACGTTGTGGCTGAATTCGGCGACCAGGTCCTGGGCCTCGCACTCCTTTGCCCGGTGGCAGTGGCCGAGCACGGGGCACGAACTGTGCCGGCCCAAACTGTCCTGCAAAAGGACCAGGTCCTTGTGGCGTCCTTAGACCCCCGGGACGCGGCGGACTACGAGGAGATGGCAGTGGTCCAATCTATGGAGAACTGGCTCCGGTTCCGCGAATCCGTGCTCCCCGGCTTGCGGGCCTTTGACCAGGCGGCCGTCCAACGAATTTCGAGCAGTTATGCCCTGGGTCGAGAGCCAGAGCATCGATCCCCGAAGTTCCAACGCCCAACCGTGATTATTACGGGACGCCAAGACCACGTGGTGGGGTTCCAGGATCAGATCGCCCTTTCCGGCCACTACGTGCAATCCACGTTTGCGGTTCTCGACCGGGCCGGCCACAACGCACATCTTGACCAGCCGGCACTCACCGGTGCCCTCCTCGGCGAGTGGCTTGTCCGTATGGAGGATGGGATGCGAGACGATCCGTCTGGCGCTAGGGCTTCGTTGCCTTCCACCCGATTATCGCCAGGCATCAATGGCGGACCTTCCTGACTCTCAGGCCGCGTCGTCTCGACGGAGTTCCAGTGTTCTGGTCCGCGATCCGGCGGAGGCGGCGCCAGCGGATGCCGTTACGAAGGTGAGCCTGGTCAGTGGGATGCGCCGGATGCACCGGCCTCGATCCACTCCTACGGTGGCGAGTCCGGAGGATAACCACCAGCGTCACGCCCAGCCAGGCGAACGCTGCCCCGAAGACGAGGAAAACCGCCGGGATTGTGTCCATGATTAAGTTTAGATCCCAACCCGTAAGCGCACTTACTAGACCTTAGGCACCTGGCCAGCGGCCGCCGTCGGGAATTACGACGACGGCGCACGGCTTGGGAGCGCCGCTCGCGTTGGTACTTGGGCGCGCCGGTGGATGAAGTATTCGGCCACCGCCAGGCTGAGTACCCATGATGCGCCAATCAGAAGCGCCCGGGTCAGTTCGTCAACCGGCCCCACCAGGAGAATCCACGGAATGGTCACCACAACAATGGTTCCCTGGGCGATGCCGATGGCGTACGCCCGCGACATCCATTCGCTGTGCCGGACGTAGTTCCGGCGCCGCACGGCGATGAATCCCAGGACAATGAACGCCACCATGGCGGACCCGAAGGCCAGCCGAAGGACAAGTAGAAGCGGCCCGTCTAGGGGCGGGAGATCGTAGAAAACTGCCATCCACAAACCCGACAGGGCGGCGAGCAGGCCGGTGGGGGCAAGAATGCGTCCCGCGATTTTGTGCCAGCTGGCCCTGCCGCGCTTGCCCCGTCGAAGCGAGGGAACGAACTGAAACGCCCCCAGCACCAGGTACACCGTGACGGAGGGGATATGGATCAGCACGGGGATTGGCGAATCGAAGAACCGCGCGTTATCCGGCGTGATCTGACCTCCCGAGAGCTCGGTCAGTCGCACGGTCCCGGCGATGACCGGGACGAGGCTGAGGAGGATCAGGGCGGCAGGTACGAGCCAGCGGGTGCGGGGGCTTTGACGGGAGCGGGGAAGGGTTGCAGATTTCATGAGTTCGCTTCTCTGGATCGCAATTTGGAGAGTTGGCGCCGGAATACGGTGCCCAGCACCACGCTATTCGTACGGCCAACGTACTGCATCCGGTCCGGATAGACGATAGGCACGAGGCCTCTTCGTAAATATGGGAAAACAGCAAAGTACGTCCTCCCTTAGCGCCTATTTCCATTATTAAGCCCCGAATTCCCCGATCGACGAACCGCTCAAGATTAGCTCAAGACTGGATCAATGTTGTGCCAGGATCCGCGAAGTATCCGCCGTTCGCAGCCGCCGCAGAAATAGGGTCTTCAGTGACGCAAGCGTCGACAGGGTAAAAGCCCGGCTAATTGTCGGGCTTTTACTATTTGGGGGAAATAATGTCGAACAATGAAGTGCTCTGGGCTCCAGCATCTGGTGGTCCCGGGCCAAGACCACCACGAAAGCCGCGCGCTTCCACGTTCATTGTCGGAGGCATTACTGCGCTCTTTGTGATCATCGGGGCGTTCAGCGGCGGAGTTGGAGGCGCGCTGGTATTCCTGGCCATCTCCGGTGCACTTACCGGCCTCTACATTTTGGTGACCGGGCGGCGTTCCTGGGCGTGGCTTCCTGCCAAGCGGAGGTCAGGGGCCATGGCCCTTGCGGTCTCCTTCGCTCTCTTTATCGGCGGCGCCGTCGCGTTGCCGCGTACGAACGCGGAGGACCTTCAGGCAGCTTCCTCGGACTGGAATACCACGCCGGGAACCGCCACAGCGAGCGCGTCTGCAAAAGCCACGCCGACGCCGTCGTCCGTTCCAACCGCGCAGGCCACGGGCGCCCCGCTTGATCCTGAGACTCCAAGCCTCGTGGCGAACGACGTCACGGCTCCGAAGACGCAGCCCGCCTTTGCTACCAAGGCGATCGACCTGCTGTCAACCCTTCCCATCAAGGGCCGGGCACCGAAGACAGGATATGACCGCGCGCTCTTTGGGCAGGCCTGGGCAGACGTAGACCGTAACGGCTGTGACACGCGGAATGACACGCTCAAACGCGACCTTACGGGGATCATTTACACCAACAGCGTGCCTTGCAAGGTCCAGTCCGGCACTCTGGCGGACCCCTACACGGGTACCACCATCAGCTTCCTGCGGGGGATTGCCACCAGCAGCGCCGTCCAGATCGACCATGTTGTTGCCCTCAGCGACGCCTGGCAGAAGGGCGCGCAGCAGCTGACCGTGGAGCAGCGGACAGCCTTCGCCAATGACTCCCTGAACCTCCAGTCCACGGACGGTCCCACCAACATGAAAAAGGGCGACGGCGACGCCGCCACTTGGTTGCCGCCCAACAAGGGCTTCCGGTGCGAATACGTGGCCCGGCAGATTTCGGTGAAGGCAACGTACAGCCTGTGGGTCACCCAGGCGGAGCACGACGCGATGGCCAGGATCCTGGCCGACTGCTCCGGGCAGCTCGCACCAACTAACCAGCAGGCACCAGTCGCCGCGGCCCCGGCCCCGGCACCAGCGCCTGCACCGGCGGTGGCAGCTGCAACTGTGGTGCCTGCTCCTGCCCCGGTTGCTCCCGCGCCCGTTGTGCCGGCACCTGCTCCCGCAGCGCCGGCCGCCGCTTACTACGCCAACTGCACCGCTGCCAGAGCAGCCGGCGCCGCACCGATCTATGCCGGCCAGGCCGGCTACCGGGCCGGGCTCGATCGTGATTCCGACGGCGTGGCCTGCGAGAGCTAGCCACGCCCAAATTACTTCACCAATTTAGAAAACTTTCCAAGGGGGAAAAATGAAGAAGACACTGACATTAATTGTGCTTACCGGCCTCATCCTGACTGGATGCAGTGGAAAGCAGGCTTCAGCAATTTCAAGCGCTGACGCAGTGGCTGTTGAGACTGTCACTGTTCCAGGGGTGCTGAGCCTGACCCTAGACAAGGCCACGGATCAACTGGAAGATCTCGGGTTCAAGGTCGAGGCTGTGGACACGGTCGACGGCAAGTCGATCATCATCGAGAAGGACTGGCAGGTGACGTCCCAAGACCCCTCGGAAGGCGCACAGGGGGCAAAGGGCTCCACCGTTCACCTCGGCGTCAAGAACCTTGAGAAAGCTGCGGCGGAAAAGGCCACTGCTGATAAGGCCGCCGCCGACAAGGTGGCAGCAGAGGCGGCTGCTGCAGCAAAGGTTGTGGCGGACAAGGCTGCTGCCGAGAAAGCTGCGGCAGATCAGGCAGCCGCGCAGCAAGTTGCAGCCCAGAAAGCTGCCGAGGCAGCCGCACAGCAGGCTGCCCAGCAGGCGGTCGTAAAGCCAGCACCCGTAGTCCAGGCACCAGCCCCGGCAGCGGCCTACTACGCCAACTGTGCGGCGGCCAAGGCTGCTGGTGCCGCTCCGCTGTACGCGGGACAGCCTGGCTACAGCACAGGGCTCGATCGCGATCGCGACGGCGTGGCCTGCGAGAGCTAGCGCTGCCTCACTACGTCAGCTTGCATGCACGGATTTCGTTCGCGAACAGACCCTTGAGTCAAAAGGCGTTCGAAGACCAACAGTGCGAAAGTTTTTGGAAGACTCAATCACTAGGAGAATCATGAAATATCGCAGCATCGCAGCGCCCTTACTTTTGCCTCTCATCACGTTCGGTATTTATTCTTTGGTGTGGAGTGTAAAGACAAAGAACGAAATGAATAAGTACGGCACTGCAATACCCACGGCGTGGTTGCTGATCGTGCCGATCGCCAACATTGTCTGGCTGTGGAAGTATTCAGTCGGCGTTGAGGTGTTCACCCGCCAAGGCCTCGGACGTCACGCCGCCTTCTGGCTTATGTTCCTCTTGGGCTCCATCGGCTCAGCTATTGTGCAGCACGAATTCAATAGGAAGATTTCGCCGGCTTCCCTTAGCGTGCCTGTCTCCGCCTGACATACGGGCAAGTGCTGGCCACATGACATCCGACAAGGAGATACCGCCTGTGAACACTTCAGAAGCTAACAATTCGCCGCAGGACGAGCCACGTCAATCAGAGGAACCTCACCCGGAACCGAACAGCCTTGCCAACAGTTCGACAGCAGTCGGAGCACCAGACGCAAATGATGTACAGGAACTGCAGACCAAAATCTGCCGCAAATGCAGTGTTCAAAGTCTGACTCTTGGTGGCTATTGCCCGAGTTGCGGCACCCCGTACATCGCCCAAAGCCGCTTCGCGAACGTAAACAAGCGCATTGTGCTTATTGCTGCAGCTGTTCTCATTGTTGTGATCGCGGGAATCGGAATCACAGTAAACATTCAGCATACAAACCAGGTCAACGCGGAGCAGGCTGCCGCAGCGTCAGCGGCCGAAGCCGAGAACAAGCGGCAGGCCGAGGCCACGAGGGCAGCGGCCGCTGCGACAGCTGCAAAACAAGCCGCTGATACGTCCAGGCGAGCACAACGAAAGGTGATTATCACAGCCCTGGAGGACTCAGTTCTTAAGGACGCAGAGTCACGCGTCACCAAGGGGGTCCTCGAGGGGCCGATCACGCGGGCTTCCTGTACTCCGCTGGGAGGAGGTTCCTCCGATGACTTGACGGCTATCACTGGCACGTTCCAATGCATCGCAGTCAACAAGACCGAACCAGATGGCTCGTCATCGGGGTACCGTTTCTCGGCAACTGTCAATTGGAATGATGCTAGCTATTCGTGGCACCTGGGCAGCTGACAGAAGAACCGTCGGCGTAACCCCGGTGGCGGGGTTCAGCGTCGAATCGGAAGAGGGCGCCGCCGGTGCTGTTCACGGTGGTTAAGCCGGTGCAGTAGCGGCGGCGCCCCGCATCTTGGACAGCAGCCAGACCGACCGCGGGATGGGCCAGAGGACTGCCAGCGCGAGCACCGGTATCAGCGAAACGCCGACGTCGGGAAACTGGCGGATGATCACAAACAAGTGGGTATCGAACCGGGCCGGAGCGTAGACCAGGCACAGCCACAGCGCGAACCCGTCGAGCGCGAGAGCAGCAGCTCCCCACGCCAACGGAACCCAGCGTTTCCGGGACGGAGCGCGCCGCCGGAGGAGGAAACGCAGCGCCAGCCCCATGCTCACCAACTCCGCCAGCAGCAGCGCCAGCGACACCGCCCAGCTGTAGCGCTGCAGCCAGTCCTCGAACACCACCGCGGGCACGGGGACCCGCCCGTGGAGGATCCGCAGGACGTTGGTGTCGATGGCCTTCAGCCGCGACGGGGCGGCGGTGTCATTGCCGTTGATGACCAGCGCAACGCCAAGGCGGGACTCCGGGACCATGCCCAGGTAGGTGTGGCTGTTGCCCCATTCGCCCTGGTGCTCCAGCACCAGCGGCAGGTCCGCCTCGGGCACAGGTGGTGCTGCGGGATCGACGGACTCCACGAGCGGGCGGGTGAACCATCCCATCGCGTACCCCTTGGACCCGTCCACCTGCACGAGAGGCTCGAACATCGCCTCCAAGCTTTCGGGCCGGAGGATACGGGCATCGCCGTATCGCCCGCCGTCGAGCAGTGCGGTCAGCTGGTGGCCCAGGTCCTCGGCGGACGAGTACAGGGTGGACGACGGCATCCCGGTGGTTGGCGCGGGCACATCGGCCTGGCGCCAGAACGAGCCAAACCACAGCGAGTAGCCGGCGGCCGCATTGTCCGCGCGCGCGGCAGCCTGGGTGGGATGGCTGTGCGTCATCTCCAGCGGCCCGAAGACATGCTGCTCCAGGTACTCGCTGAAGGGCTGGCCGGAGACTGTCTGCACCAGGAGGCCCAGGATGTTGAAGTTGGCGCTGGCGTAGTGGAAGGCCTCGCCGGGTTCGCCGGCGAGCGGGGCACTTGAGAGGGCCCGAACCCCTTCTTCGAGAGCCTCCGGGCCCTGTGCGTCGGAGGCTTCAAAGGCCGTGTCCTTGGATGACATGCCGCTGGCCTGGTGGAGCAGGTGGCGGACCGTGATGGCTTGCGAGCGGCTGTCGTTCAGCGTGAACCAGGGCAGGTACGTCTGCACCGGCTCATCCAGCCGCAGCCGGCCGGCCTCCACCTGCTGCATCACGGCGATGGCCGTGAGTGACTTGCTGGTGGAGGCCAGCAGCACCGGCGTCTGGGCGGTCATCGGGCGCCCGGAGTCGTCGGCCCGGCCGAATGCGGCGGAGTGCACCTGGACGCCGTCCCGGACGACGGCGATGGCGGCCCCCGGAATCCCGAGGGTGTCCAGTTGCTCCCGGAGGAAGGTGTTCAGCGCGCTGTAGGTCTGCTCGGGGCTCGCGGGTCCTGTGGCCGGCGGGTCGGCAGGGTTAGGTGCCGGCGGGGTGGCGCCGCCGAGGATCCCCACGGTCAGCAAGCACAACAGGAGACAGCGCGCTGACCAGGAAATAGCTCGCATGCCCGCACCTGCACTTCGGCTGACCGTCCCTTCACGGTATGGCCTCGCCTGGGGGAAAACAATGCATCCATGCCTCGGCGTGGGGGAGTACGACGGCGGCGCCCCGGGTTGGGCGCCGACGGTCGACTTAGGTGTACATGAAGGAACCCGCTGTGGTGAGCCTTTCGCCGGTTTTCTATGCTCCGCCATCAGAGCATCGGCAAGATTGCCTTCGCGGCATGGGTGGAGGCTCACAAGGATGAGCGACTACAACGCGGCATAAATCGAGACGGAGAAGATCACAGGGCACTTTGGCACCGCTGGATGGATGAAGAGGACAAATTCTTCGCCGCGGATGAAACGCGACTCCGGGCTGACCTCAAAGTTCCTGGAAATTAGGGCAAGCGAGACCGCCGTTCCCTGCTCACCTCGTATAGTGATCGGGTGCATCCTCCGATCGAAACCCAAGCTGAATTCCATGCCGCCGGGACTCCGCTAAAGCTGGAGGGCGGCCGGGGAACGGCCTGGAGAGTCGGCAATGTGACCCTGAAGCCTCTTGATGTGCTTCCCGAGGAGCTGCTCTGGTTGGACGAAGTCGCGCGCGAACGTAGCGTCGGCAGCGAGGTGCGCCTGAGCCTTCCGATCAGAAGCCGGTCTGGGAAACTGATTGTAGATGGCTTCACAGCGTTCCCTTACCTCGCTGGTGAGCATCAGCCCGGAAGATGGCTGGAACTGGCGGGAATTGCCCGTGACTTCGCCGCGCTTTTTGCTGAAGTGGAGCGCCCGGACTTCATCGATATGCGAACTCACGCCTGGGCCAGAGCTGACCGTTTTGCCTGGGGAGAATATGATGGTCCGCCGATCGCAGCCCCCTACGTGGCAGACCTGGTGAGCGCGCGGCGGCAGGTGTTCGATTCCCCTGGCATCATTCACGGTGATCTGACCGGAAACGTCTTGTTCGATTCCGCTCTTCCGCCCGCCGTCATCGATTTGACCGTCTACTGGCGTCCCGTGAACTACTCAGTGGCCGTGATCGCCGTTGACGCCGTCTGCTTCGAGGGTGCGCCGCTGTCACTGCTCGAAACGATCAGCCCGGCGCGGGACTTTCCGCAATACCTCGTCCGAGCTTTGCTGTTTCGGCTCGTGGCCGACTGCCTCAATGGCCGACCAGCATCTGAATACGGCGCCTACGACCGCGCCGTTTCACGCGTCCTTGAAGTCGCCGAGGGTTCGGAACCGGGCTGATCGATAACCCTAACTCGCTCAGGCGCCGCGCTCTGGAAGGCTAGGAACGTGATTGCCATCGAGCCTACCCCGGCACAGCAGGGCTACCAGGGTACGGCAAGCCGGAGGCTCCTCGGGCACCTAGCGCAGCTTGGGAAGTCCGTCGATCACCCGCTCCGCGATGTCATATGAAGACAATTCCTCGGTGTCGAACTGGACGTCATGGGCAATGTCCGGCCGCGTCTGCTCGAACCGCCGATACATTCGCCGGAGAAATTCCGGGTCCTTTGATAGCCCACGCGTCGGGTCTTGGATGACCCGTGCCAGGGCGGTTTCGTACGTCGCCGTGATCAGCACCTTCCGGACGCTGACATCCGAGCCAACGTGACGCATGATCTGCTCGATCTCCTCAGGTGTTGCAGGCCCCTCGGCGATCACGGTCGGGATCGGCTTTTCCAGCCAGGCACCAACAAGCTGCCCGTGGACCTCGTGTGCCCAACTCCAATTGGCCAGTGTCGGCAATGCCATCTCGGCGACGGTGTCCAGACCAACCACGGCCACCGCCTCGCCGCTGCTACGCAGCTTGTCAGCGACAGTGTTCGCCAAAGTGCTCTTTCCTGACGCGATCGGTCCGATGATGAGCACGAGGCGGCGTGCGGGGACGGCGACGTGTGGAAGTGGATGAGGATTCATCCCCCAAGTGAAGGCGCCGCGGCCCGTGCCTGCAACTCAGATACCCCGGCCCGCCGTCGTGAGCGCGTCGAATGCCGTCAGGAACTGCCAAAACGGCGGCAGGAATCGGATAAAGACCTTCGAGGGGTCAGGGGTTCGAATCCCCATAGCTCCACTATTGAACACATCAACCCCACGCTGGCTGGCGATCCGTGCCCGGCTTGGCCGGCGGGTGGTGACCACGGCACACCTGTATCCTGACAATGAAGGTTGAATGGCTCCAGCGGCCATCAACCAAGCTCGGTTCGCGGCCGGATGACGGTCCGGAATCTTGGGCCGTCGCCTTCCACGTCGTGGAATCACCGCCGCAATCGTCAGTCGCCGATCGGCCCCTCGAAATCTTGGAATGGATCCAAATCACTACCGACACACCAGCTCCCGTGGGAATCCCGACGTCGGCCCTCCAGCCCGCGCACACAGCTGCGGCGGATCAGCCCGCCGTCGTGTCCTGGGTCGAGGCTGGCGAGAGCAACACCGCGCGGTGGCGCTCGGCGAACGGCAGGCCGGCGCCG
>NZ_JAKFFD010000067.1:0-3871 GCF_036675385.1 Pseudarthrobacter sp.
CGCCCGCGAAAACGTGGAGTTCGCGCTCCGGATGCGCAAGGTGCCCAAGGCCGAACGGCGTCAACGCGCCGATAGCGCGCTGGAACGCGTGGGCCTGGGCAAGATGGGCGACCGCAAGCCCCGTCAGCTCTCCGGCGGACAGCAGCAGCGCGTCGCCCTGGCCCGCGCGCTGGTGTTCAACCCGGCCGCGCTGCTCCTGGACGAGCCCATGGCCGCCCTCGACAAGCGGCTCCGCGAACACATGCAGGAAGAGATCAAGACGCTGCAGAAGAGCCTGGGCATCTCCGTCCTTTTCGTCACGCACGACCAGGACGAGGCGATGGCCATGTCCGACCGGATCGTGGTGATGAAGGACGGCAGGATCGTCCAGTCGGGCCCGCCCGAAGAGGTCTACAACCACCCGCTCACGGACTGGGTGGCCAGCTTCCTGGGCGACACCAACCTCATCCCGTGCACCGTCCTGGAACGCAAGGACGGCGAGGCGCTGGTTGACCTCGGCGGCCTGGGCCTGGGCAGGGTTCGCGACCGCGGCGTCACCGGCGAGAACTACGCCGTGTCCATCCGTCCCGAACACCTCAAGTTCAGCTCCGAAGCAGGCACGGACAACTGCGGCAAGGCGGCGCTGGTTTCCTCGACCAACCTGGGCGCCACCGTGCGCCACCGCCTCACGGCCGGCGGCCACGAGCTGCAGGTGCGCGAACTCAGTTCAGATGCGACGGGTCGGCCCGCGCCAGGCGCGGAGCTGTTCGTGACCTGGGAGCCGGACAAGGCCCAGCTGCTGGTTCTGGAGCAGTAGGTCCGCCCGGGGAGCTGCCGGGGATGCCGGGCAGTTCCCCGGAGCCTGCCGGCGCAGGGCCGGGGGCCTAGGTGTCCAACAGGTTTTCGTAACCCTCCGCCACGGTTGTGGCAGTGAATTCGATGACCTCGAACTCGGCCACACCGTTGCTGTAGAAGGGGTCCTTGGCCAGCGCAGCATCAAGTGTGGTTCGGTCGGCCTTGGACAACAGCACACCGCCCACCGCGGGAACCTGGCGTCCGGACGCAAGGAACACGCCGTCGTCGAAGGCCTGCTTAACCCACGCCATGTGCGCAGGGCGGTGATAGTCCACGATGTCTTCGGGCACCTTGTAGGTCAGCGATACAACAAACATAAAGTCAGCCTACCCGGATGGGTCCACGGGAACTGGTGCGTCACTTGAATGCTCAACCACGCTCTGCTTCTAGAATGGACGCATGACCGAACCGCGCTGGCTCAACGCCGACGAACGCCGTGCCTGGCTGGCACTCCTGAGCATCAACACGCTGCTGCCGGCTGCCCTGGACAACCAGCTCCACACCGCCGGCAAGGTGTCCCTGTTCGACTACAACGTCATGGCCATGCTGTCCGAAGCCGAGGGCCGCTTCCTGCCGATGAGCCAGCTGGCCGCGCGTACGAGTTCGTCGCTGTCCCGGCTCTCGCACGTGGTCTCCAAACTGGAGAAGCGCGGATGGCTGGAGCGGCGTCCGCACCCCCGCGATGCCCGGGTCACCACCGCACACCTGTCCGACGTCGGGATGGCCACTTTGGAGGCACTCGCACCGGGGCACGTGGAGGCGGTGCGCACCAAGTTCCTGGACGCCCTGACGGAACGCGACGTCAACGACCTCGCCCGCATCGGCGAAAAGATCGTGGCCCGGCTGGACGACGACCACTGGATCCTCCGCGAGACCGAAAGCCGGCCATAAGCCGTCGCCCTGATGGACACCGTCCGGACACGCCCCGCCTTGGTTGCTCCCGGCAACAGATGACAGACTGACGCCATGGACTTTTCCGCACGGTATGTAGCGCTCGGCGATTCCTTCACGGAAGGGGTCGGGGATGACGACCCCAGCCGCCCCAACGGCGTGCGGGGCTGGGCGGACCGCGTGGCGGAGCAGCTGGGCGCGGCGGATCCCGGCTTCGGCTACGCCAACCTGGCCATCCGCGGCAGGAAGCTCCGCCAGATCATGGCAGAACAGGTGGACGCCGCCGTCGACCTTAACCCCACCCTGGTGACCATTTACGCAGGTGCCAACGACATTCTGCGTCCCAAGATCGACATCGACGATCTGCTGGCGGAGTACGACGCCGGCATCCGCAAGCTGGCGGCCACCGGCGCCACAGTGGTGATGTTCACCGGCTTCGACGCGCGCGGCTCCAAGGTCTTCAGCACCATGCGCGGCCGCACCGCCATCTACAACGAACTGGTCCGCGGCATAGCCGGGGACCATGGAGCGTTGCTGGTGGACTATTGGCGCTTTAACGAGTACTACGACTGGGGCATGTGGGCCCAGGACCGGATGCACATGTCCGCCGCCGGGCACGCCAACATGGCCAAACGCGTCCTTACCGTCCTGGAGCACGACCACTCGATCGAAGTCCCGCCCATGACCCCGGTGCCCGAGCTGAACCGGGCCGAAGCCCTCCGCGCCAACGCCCGCTGGGTCCGCGAATTCGCCGGCCCCTGGGTGGTCCGCCGTGTCACCGGCAAGTCCTCTGGCGACGGACTGGCGCCCAAGTACGCCCAGCTCACGCGCCTCTGAAGCAGCGCCCCCTTATACACCGTCCGAGTACGGATTGGTCTTTAATTGCGTGAACTCGTAGACTTGGTGAGCGCTAAGTGCGCGGAGCGTGCGCAATTGCTCCGGTGGCCCGGTAGTTTTCTCCAGGGTAGCCGGTAGTTAGGGGCTCAAGTTGCGTGACTAACCGTTCACCCTGATCACTTTGGGTCGCACTTAGCCGCATGATCCTGCAGCAGATATGCGGATCATTACATTCAATTCTTGAGGAGAAGTCATGGCAGCACACTGCCAAGTGACCGGAGCCGAGCCGGGCTTTGGGCACAGCATTTCGCACTCGCACCGTCGCAACAAGCGTCGGTTCGATCCGAACATCCAGAAGAAGCGCTACTGGGTTCCGTCCCTGCGCCGTAACGTCACTCTGCAGCTTTCTGCAAAGGGCATCAAGACCATCGACGTACGCGGCATCGACGTAGTCGTCGCCGCCATCCTTGCTCGGGGAGTGAAGCTCTAATGGCTAAGGACAAGGACGTACGTCCGATCATCAAGCTCAAGTCGACTGCGGGCACGGGTTACACCTACGTGACGCGGAAGAACCGTCGTAACGACCCGGACCGCATGGTTCTGAAGAAGTACGATCCCAAGATCCGTCAGCACGTCGAATTCCGAGAGGAGCGCTAAACACATGGCTAAGAAGTCAATGATCGCAAAGAACGAACAGCGTAAAGTCATCGTTGAGCGTTACGCTGCAAAGCGCCTCGAACTGAAGAAGGCTCTGGTTGACCCCAACTCGACCGACGAAGTTCGCGAAGCTGCACGCCTCGGCCTGCAGAAGCTTCCCCGCAACGCGTCGCCCGTCCGTCTGCGTAACCGCGACATCATCGACGGCCGTCCCCGCGGTACCTTCCAGAAGTTCGGTATCTCCCGTGTTCGCTTCCGCGACATGGCTCACCGCGGTGAGCTCCCGGGTATCACCAAGTCTTCCTGGTAATCCAGCACCGCTGATTCCAGCTGCTTGAGAAGGGCCGGCAACCGTTTGGTTGCCGGCCCTTCTGCGTTTAAGGCCTCCGGCGATCGGGCCTCCGGTGATCGAGCGTGTCGAGATCCGTGAGAGGCGTCGGCCGTTGTGCCGCAGCACACAGAACTCACTTACGACGGCGGCGCCCGAATTTGGGTGCCGATACCGGCTTTGAGCCCGGAATGGCGGGGTGTAGGGCCTGTTGTGGGGGTGGATTTGCGGTGGGGGTTGGGTGGGTGTATTGTTTTCTAAGTCGCCGCGAGGGGAACAGCGAAGAGCTGGTTACCGCGGGCGGCCAAACCCCCTAATTCAAGA
>NZ_JAKFFD010000201.1:0-3819 GCF_036675385.1 Pseudarthrobacter sp.
ACTTCCGCAACGCCGACCTGAAGGCTGCCTTCTTTTGCCTTGCCCTCGGCCTGCCCTATCCCGGAGACAAACCACTAAGCAGGGCCCAAATACGCCGCCCTACACCAGCCGACTTCTACTGACGCGTGGGGTGCGAAGTCCACCAGGTGTCAGGAACTTCCGCACGTCCTCGCTGCGTGTCATGGCGTCCACGCTACGCGGCCGCCCCAGGACGAGGGAGGGACTGGCGGTACCCGGAACGACAGTGACTCCCGGCCATGCGTAGAACACGGTTGCATGGAAAGCATGAAACCTGAACCCGCAACCGCTCCCCATCCGGCAGCGATTCTGGCGATCATCCTCGCCAGCTACTTCATGATCCTGCTGGACAACTCGGTCATCTTCACTGCCCTGCCCAGCCTGCAGGAAGACCTCCAGTTGAGCACCGGCGAGCTTTCCTGGGTTCAGAATGCATACACGCTGGTCTTCGGCGGCCTGCTGCTCCTGGGGGCCCGGGCAGGTGACCTGCTCGGACGCCGGCGGGTTTTTGTGTTCGGGCTGGCGGTGTTCTCCATCGCGTCGCTGCTGATCGGACTGGCGCCGGAGGGCTGGTGGGCGATCGCCGGCCGCGCCGTGCAGGGTATCGGGGCGGCGATCGTCGCGCCCGCCTCGCTGTCCCTGCTCACGGCGAGCTTCCCGGAGGGCCGTGAGCGCACCCGGGCCGTCGCGCGATGATCGTCCTCGCTCCACGGTTTCTCCCGGAAACCGGCCGGTCCCGGGGCCGCTTCGACGTCTTCGGCGCGCTCAGCGCCACACTGGGTGTCGGCGCTCTCGTGTTCGGCATCATCAACACCGCCGACGCCGGATGGGCCTCGCCTGTCACGCTCACGGCCGTCAGCGCCGGCGTGGTGCTCCTGGCCGGGTTCGTGCTGATTGAGCGCCGGGCGGCCCAGCCGATCATGCCGCTGCGGCTGTTCGCGAGCCGCCGCCGCACCGGCGCCTACATCGCCCGCTTCCTGTACCTGGGCGCGATGATCGCCTTCTTCTTCTTCACCACCCAGTTCATGCAGGAAGTACTGGGCTTTGACCCGCTGCAGGCTGGCATCGGGTTCCTCCCCATGACGGCGGTCAACTTCGCCATCGCGATGAGCATCCCGCGGCTCGTGGGCCGGATGCCGGGCTCGGTCCCGCTGCTGGCCGGAATCCTGCTCACCCTCGCCGGGATGTTTTGGCTCAGCCGCGTGGGCATCGACTCCTCCTACCTGACGGGGGTGGCCCTGCCAATGATCCTCATAGGCGCCGGCCAAGGCCTGGCCTTCGCGCCACTGACCTCGTTCGGCATCGTCGGTGCCCCGCCCGCAGACGCCGGGGCGGCATCGGGCCTGGTGAACACCTTCCACCAGATCGGCACCTGCCTCGGGCTTGGTATCGCAGTCGCTGCCGCAGCAACCGTCCCGACCACGGGTTCCGCCGTAGCGCACCTGGCCGCCGCGGTCAGCGCCGCCCTCACGGCAGGCAGTGTCCTCCTGCTTCTTGCCCTGACGGTCGCCGCGGCCCTCATTTTGCCCGCAGATTTGGCTGCCCGCCGAACCAGGGCACCCCGGATGGCCGTGCCCGTACCGGAGGCGCAGCCCGCCCGCTGAACCGCACGACCACTGAGCCCCAGCCCCTCCCACATCCCCGCACATCCGAATACCGTGAAAGGCATGATCATGGAACTTACACTCAACAACGGCGTCACGATGCCAGCCCTCGGCCTGGGCGTCTTCCAGAGCCCACCCGAGCAGACGACGGCGGCCGTCGAGGCTGCGCTCGCAGCCGGCTACCGGCACATCGACACCGCCGCCGCATACGGCAATGAGCGGGAGGTGGGCCAAGGCATCCGCGGCTCGCGTCTGGACCGTTCTGACGTGTTCATCGAGACCAAGGTCTGGGTGAGTGACTACGGCTACGACCAGACGCTGCACGCCTGGGAGAAGGCTGCTGGCAAGCTCGGCGTCGACTACCTTGACCTGCTCATCCTGCATCAGCCGGCCCCCGACCGGTTCGACAAAACCATCGCCGCGTACAAGGCGCTGGAAACGTTGCTTGCCGACGGGCGGGCACGGGCGATCGGCGTCAGCAACTTCATGCCACACCACCTGAAGCAGCTACTGGCAGAGACCCACGTCATCCCGGCGGTCAACCAGATCGAGCTGCACCCGTACTTCAGCCAGCCGGACGTCCAGGCAGCCGACGCCGAGCACGGGATCCTCACCCAGGCCTGGTCACCGATCGGCGGCATCACTTTCTACCCCGGGTGGGGCGGCAAGGACCGTCGGAACGTGATGGAAGACCCGACGATCGCCGCCATCGCGCGGGTCCACGGGAAGAGCCCGGCGCAGGTCATGCTGCGCTGGCATTTGCAGCAGGGCCGCTCAGCCATCCCGAAATCAACAAACCCTGGCCGCATTGCCGAGAACTTCGACGTGTTCGACTTCGAACTCAGCGTCGACGAACTGGCCGCCATCGACGCGCTCGACTCCGGTGTGCGCAACGGACCCGACCCCGACGAGGCGCGGCTGGAGCGCTTCTCGATGGTCATCCCCGAAGCCTAAGACAGAAAGAAGATCAGCTTGGAATACTGCACCAGCCACGGTGCACAGGAACTCACAGCACAGGCACGACGACGGATGAAACCGTGACCGCCACGGACCTGGAGGGGCTCCACAACGCGTTGTGCGAGGCGATGGTTGCCGGGGACCTGGCAGAACTCGGCGTCATCCTTGCCGACGACTTCACCCTTACGCACATGACCGGATCCGTGCAGGCCAAGGCGGAATGGCTGGACGCCATCAAAACCGGCCAGATGCAGTACCACCGGATAGAAACGGTCGGGGCCACCCGTAGCACGGAGGGCACCATGCCCTCGTTGACCGCCCGAACCCTCACCGACGCCACAATCTGGGGATCCACGGCAACATGGCGCCTGACGTTGCGCTCCTGGTTCGAGCCGCGCGGAGACGGCTGGGCCATCACCCGCACCGTCGCATCAACCTGGTGACAACCCCATATGCCTCGAGTGGTTGAGCTTGTCGAAACCCGAGGTCTCGACAAGCTCAACCACCAGGAGCGGCTAGGGGAGCGGCTGCCGCTCGCCGACACTGACTAAACCGTCGGGCGTAACGTAGTCCCGTCGTCGTCGTTCAATCCGTTCCTGCTGACCCGGGGAAGGAATCCTGGCGCCCTTCGCCCGGTTGCACCTGGCGCAGGCGGCGACGAAGTTCTGACCAGGCCCACAACGAACATTCCGGGCAGGGCAGCCGCAGCCAGAACGCTGTCCACCATTCCGCGCAGGACCTCGGTTGCGGCGGAGATACCAGCCCCTGACCCTTCCCCCATCCTTCTCCAGCTTCAAGGAGCGTACCGCTCAAACAACGGGGAAACCCCAAGCCGAGCGAACTCGGATGGGGGTTTCGAGGGTTCGGGAAGGTTCTAGTTGGCGACCAGCCCCGGAACTCCGTCCTGGATCGCGAAGGAGGCTTCGTGCTTGCGGGATCGGAAACTCGTGACGTAGTCCCGGGCCCGGAACTCCGCGGTCATCGCCTCGCGGGTGATGGTGCGGTCCGCGGCGAGGTGCTCTGAGGCAAGATGTTCGTGCCGGACCATAATGTTCGACAATCAGTCCGCTGAGGTCTAATATCTGGAACCTCGCCGTTATCATTTGTATGGCACACAGTAAGTGCAGCTTCTATTAATGCTCGGTAATCACTTATGGCTGCTCCCGCGGTAAGAGGCATCCTTCGTACGAAAGAACAGTGCAGATGTCCACACCGCCGTATTTCCTTAAAGCCGCGACAT
>NZ_JAKFFD010000226.1:0-17519 GCF_036675385.1 Pseudarthrobacter sp.
TGGTCCTCCAGCTCGTCGATGTCGGCGGCGGAGATCGCCTGGCGGCGCTGGACGTATCCGCGCCACTGTTCGATCTGGGCCTCCAGTTCCGCGTGCGGCTCCATCATGCCCATCCCGCGGCCGGGGCGGGCGGTTGCTGGGCCGTCTGCCACACCTGGCGCAGTGCCGAGGCGACGACGGACCACTGCTCCTGCCTGTCGGCGAGTGCATCCCGGCCGGCCGGCGTGATCGCGTAGTGCTTGCGCCGGCGCCCGGCCTCGGAGGTGCCCCACAACGACGACACGTAGCCGAGC
Source organism: Pseudarthrobacter sp. (assembly GCF_036675385.1). Taxonomy (NCBI): domain Bacteria; kingdom Bacillati; phylum Actinomycetota; class Actinomycetes; order Micrococcales; family Micrococcaceae; genus Pseudarthrobacter; species Pseudarthrobacter sp. Next base: position 294 of record NZ_JAKFFD010000226.1, read on the forward strand.
CGTTCCAGCCGGTGAAGCAGCGGATAGAGCATGCCGTCGGTCCATTGCATGCCCCCGCCCGACAGCTCACTCACGCGTTTGAGGATCGCGTAGCCGTACAGATCGCCCTCCGTCAGTATCCCCAGCACGAGCGGGGTTGCCGACGCGGCGACCAGGTCCTTATCGATGCGCATGGCACCTCCTATACATAGAACTGTAAGGCATTGGAGCATAGCAGTTCTAGGTATAGCAAGCGGCGTCGTAAGATCGAGTTAGTGCGTGCCCGCCCGCTCCTCGATGGGCCGCGGCGGCCGGGACCAGCAGCGGCCATGCGGAGTGAGGCGTTCACCATCGCTACCTCACCTGACAGGAGACTTACCATTGAAGGTATTGATCATGACGCTGGGGACGCGCGGGGATGTCCAGCCGTTCATAGCGCTGGCTCGGGGATTGCTCGCTGCCGGGCACGAGGTGGTGCTCGCCGCGCCGCAACGGTTCGCCGGATTCGTCGCCGGTCATGGCGTGCCCTTCGCTGGAGTGGATGACGGCCCGATGCGGTTGATGGACGACCCGGCACGTGTGGGTGCGATGATCGAGGGAGGGATGGGGGCACGCCTGCGACAGGTGCGGACCATGCCGGCCATGTTCACCCAACTGCTGGCCGACTGCTGGGCCGTCGCCTCACACGGTGCGGGTGCCGGTGCGGATGTCGTGGTGCACAACGGCCAGATCATCGCCGGGCAGCACGTGGCCGAGAAGCTCGGTATCCCGGCGGTGCTTGCTCTGCCGATACCAATGTACGTGCCGACCAGCGAGTTTCCCTGGCCGGGCGTGGAACTGCCGACATGGCTGCCGGCTCTGGCAAATCGGGCCACATTCAAGGGAATGCAGGGCGCGGCGGCGATGTTCGGCCGGGTCGTCGACCGGTGGCGCGAAGAAACCCTCGGTCTCCCTCGCCGCCGCGGTCGGCACGACCCGTTGCGTCGACCCGACAACGGCCAGGCTCCGGTACTGCACGCGTTCAGTCCCTCGGTGCTGCCCCCGCCACCGGACTGGCCGGACTCGGTGCACACCACCGGCTACTGGTTTCTCCCGCCCTCGGACGAGGCACTGCCGCCGCAAGTCGAGGACTTCCTCCGCGCCGGTGACACGCCGGTGTTCGTCGGGTTCGGCTCGATGTCCGGCCTAGACCCCGTGCGCACCACCGCCCTGGTCTTGGAAGCCGCACGCCGGGCAGGGACACGCCTGGTGGTCGGCGCAGGATGGGGCGGACTGGACAGCAGCACGTCAGGTGATGATGTTCTTGCCGTGGAGGATGTGGACTACCAACGGTTGTTCCCTCGCGTGGCTGCCGTGGTTCACCATGGGGGCGCCGGGACAACCGGCACCGCATTCGCCTCCGGGCGCCCGCAAGTGGTGTGCCCGTTCGTTGCCGACCAGCCGTTCTGGGCCCGGCTCGCACACAACCGCGGCGTCGCTCCCGCACCACAGCCGCAACGCCACCTCACGGCAGCCGGCCTCGCCTCCGCCATCACCACCGCCGCCACAGATCCCGATATGGCACGCGCCGCCGAAGAAATGGGCCACCGTGTACGCGCCGAGGACGGAATATCCGCAGCGGTGACCGCACTGGAGCGCATCGCGGAGCCATAAGCACGGGGCGCGTGGCGGGGGTGTGCCAGCTCTGGCTTGCTGGGTGTTTCCCATGGTGCGAGGCGCGAGGCTAGCCGATGATGGGTCGTTCTTCCGGGAGCTGGTAGAGCCGGGGCCGGGCGGACAGTGCGAGGGCGGAGGCGACGGTGATGGTGCCGATACGGCCCGTGAACATGAGAACCATGATCACCCACTGGGCGCTGGGTGGAAGGCTGGCAGTGATGCCGGCGCTCAGTCCTACGGTGGCGAACGCGGAAATGGATTCGAAGAGGACCTTGTCCAGGCTGTGGTCGGTGAACATGAGAAGCAGCAGGGTGCCGCTGACCACCGCGGCGACACCGAGAAGTGCGACGGACAGGGCCTGGCGTTGCACGGAAGAGCTGATGGAGCGGTGGGCGATGGTGACGTGGTCCCGGCCGCGGATTTCGTTCCAGATCGCGAATCCAAGGACCAGGAACGTGGTGATCTTGATGCCGCCGGCGGTGCCTGCGCTGCCCCCGCCGATGAACATCAGGATGTTAGTGACCATCAGCGTCTCGGGTGCGGCAGCGGCGTAGTCGATGCTGTTGAATCCGGCGGTGCGGGGAAAGACGCTTCCTGCCAGGGTCGCCAGGAGTTTCCCTCCCAGTGACATGGACCCCAGGGTCTCCTCCCTGTTCCACTCCAGGGCTGCGAAGAGCGCGAACCCGGCCGCGAGGAGTACGAGCGTGCCGTAGACGGTCAGACGAAGGTGGACGGTCCAGTCTTTTATCCTGACACCGCCCCTCAGCAGGGCGATGAGTACGGGGAATCCGAGCCCTCCGGCGATCACCGCCATGCAGACCGGGATGATGATCCAGGGGTCGTCGGCGAAGCTGATCAGGCTGTCGCTGTAGAGGGCGAAGCCGGCGTTGTTGAACGCTGAAACAGCATGAAACGTCCCGTGCCAGAGGGCTGTGCCCGGGTTGTCGTCGTAGGCAAACCAGAAGCGGACCGTCAGAACGGCCGCCGTGATGGCTTCGAAAACAACCATGATCCGGGCGACGCGGAAAAGGACCGAGCGGACGTCGCCGAAGTTCAGGGTGTGCGTTTCGGACTGTGCGACCAGCTGGCCCCGGAGCCCGATGCTCTTACGCACGAGCAGCGCCAACAATGTTGCCAGTGTCATGATGCCGAATCCGCCGACTTGTATCAGCCCGAGAATCACGGCGTGTCCGAAAGGCGTCCAGAACGTTGGGGTGTCGACGGTGATCAGGCCTGTGACGCAGACAGCCGAGACGGCTGTGAACAGGGCAGGAAGTACCGGGTCGGCCTCTGCTGCCGTACGGGCGGCGGGCAGCATCAGGAGTCCGGCGCCCAGGAGAATCACGGCGAGGAACGCCAGGGGTACCGAACGGACGGGATGCAGCAGCCCGCGTCCGATGCTGTCGCCTTGGGCCCTGATCCGAGATGGCATTCGCCGGCCGCCCTTCAAGGGGGCGGCATTGCGGATCTTCAGACCCTTTTCTCTTCCGTCAGCCCTCACTCTGAGATCTCCTCGGCTTCTGCTTCGACGTTGCGGATACCCCGCGGCCGCCCGGCCCTGACCCACGCCCAGTACAGGACGGCCGCGATGATCAAGGCTGCGGCCAGGCTGATAATCGGCAGGCCCCGGGAAAGGTTGGCGATCAGGGTGAACGCCACCACGGCGGCGCCGGCCACATTCATGATGAGGTAGCCGCGGCGGTGGTCATTGTGGGAAAAGCGGGCCATCGACAGCAGGCCGGCCAGGAAGCTCAGGAAAACCGACACAGCGTAAAAGAGCACAAGTTCCTGGTCGATGCCGCCGGCCGCGGCGGTGACGGCGCATGCCAGAGCGGTGAACAGCATCACGCCCCAGTAGGGAGTGTGGTGGGTGTTGGTGCGTCCCAGCACGGGAGGAAGGATGCCGACGGTAGCGCCCTGCCTGTTGGTATGGCGGGCGAGGGCCTTGAGCAGACCGGGGCCTGCCTGGAACGAGGAGCTGGCGGCGGAGAGAAGCAGCAGGGCGGTAACGAGCTGGAAGGCGGCAAAGACCGGGCCGGGAGCCGCCAGCCGGGCCAGTTCAGCGATTTGAGTGCTGTCCTCGGGCGGGATGCCGACCTGCAGGTGCGCCGCTTCCAGCGTCAGGCCCAGGGTGATCGATCCGACGATGGCAAGGGTCAGCCACAGCGTGACCCTCCCGAAGCGGCTCCGGCCGGCGTCATCGAGTTGGCCCAGTTGGGCGATCGCCGACGACGGGGCTTCCACGCCCGTGGCCAGGGCCATGGCCACGGGGAAGGCCAGTACGACGGCGATGACCGGGGCGTGTCCGGGGGTGTCGGTGATGGTCCCCACCGGGTGCGGGGTGGCGCCCAGGCCGTAGAAGAGGACGAGGGCGGAGACGATGATGAACCCCACGGTCATCGCGGCGAACACCAGCCGCCCCAGATGCCCGAACCATGTTGCGGCGCCGACAAGGATGACAAGTGCCAGGGCGAGCAGCAGCCGCCAGGGCGCGAGGGCGGGAAAGTATGCGATTGCCGCGGACGCCCCGGCCGAGACGCTGATGGCGATCGTGAGGACGAAATCGACTACCAATGCGCCGATGGGTATGAAGGACCAGCGGTCCCCGAAGGCTTCACCGACTGCTGCCGACGCTCCGCCGCCTTGCGGGTAACGGATCACCAGTTGCCGGTAATTGAGGATCACCAGGGCGATGATCGCCACGACGAGAATCATGGTGGGCACGAGCAGGGCGAGGTCGCCGTTCAGTGCGCGGAGCGCAGCTTCAATGGCGTATGCGACTGAAGACACGGGGTCGGCCATCACGGCAAACGAGAATGCCAGCAACAGCGCTGTCCGGGACCGGAGTCCGCGCCCTGGGGCTACCTTGTCAGGTGCCGGCATCGGATGGTTCCTTTCCGCTCGTCGGCCCGCCCTGCCTGTACCGGTCTGTGCACCGGCCGTCCTGCCGAGAACATCACGGAGCGTAACACCGGAAATTGCGAGCACCGCCGCCTACTGCGGAGTATTTACGAATCCTTAACGCCGCTGCTCAACGGGCCTGCAAAACCTTGACTGCTCTGCCTCAGTAATTTCGCACCCCCGGGCCGGGGGAGAATTGTGCTGCCCTTCCGAGTCCGTTGGGGTGCTTGTATGCTGTGGATCGGAGAGCCGGGAAGCCTGGTCGGCCCGTGGGCGATGCCTGCGGAACGCCCTGGCGACCGCCTCGGGTGTTCGTGTGATGACCTGAGGAGCGGACGGCTCATGAATGCAGCAGCACCTGTTATTGAAACTCTCGGCCTCGTGAAGGATTTCGGCAGGACACGGGCACTGGACGGCCTGGACCTGAGCGTCGCCGCCGGTGAAATTCACGGATTTCTGGGCCCCAACGGTGCGGGGAAATCCACAACGCTGAGGATCCTCCTGGGCCTCATCCGCCCGACGACCGGTACCGTCCGGGTGCTCGGGATGGACCCCTGGGGCGACCCCGTCAGCACGCACCGGGACATTGCCTACGTTCCCGGTGACGTGAGTTTGTGGCCCAACCTTTCCGGCGGGGAAGTCATCGACCTGCTCACCGGCCTGCGCGGCGGTGCCGACGAAACGCTGCGCCGTGAGCTCATCGAGGAGTTTGAGTTCGATCCGCGGAAGAAGGCCCGCACCTACTCGAAGGGCAACCGGCAGAAGGTCGCCCTGATCGCCGCGTTCTCCCGCCCGGCACGGCTGTATCTGCTGGATGAGCCCAGCGCGGGTCTGGACCCGGTGATGGATGCCGTGTTCCGCCGCCAGATCGAAAGGGTCAGCAGGGACGGGGCGACCGTCCTGCTCTCCAGCCACATTCTCAGCGAGGTAGAACAGCTTTGTGACCGGATCACCATCATCCGGTCCGGAAAAGCGGTCGAGAGCGGGACCCTGGGCGAACTCCGGCACCTGAAACGGACACATTTCCGGGTCACGGGACTGGCCGAGCCGGCACAGCTGGCGGCTCTGCCCGGCACACACGGGATCAGCATAAACGGCGCCTCCGCCGAGTTCGACGCCGATGCCGCCGACCTGGGTGCTGTCCTGGCCGGCATCGCCGAGCCAGGGATCAGCGGGCTATCCGTCGCACCCCCTTCCCTGGAGTCCTTGTTCCTGCGCCACTACAGTGACCGCAATGACAGCGAGGTTCGGTGATGCCCGGGGTGCTGCGGCTGGCACTGTTCCAGGCACGCAGGGACCGGGTGACGCTGCCCGTCTGGATCCTGGGTATCACTCTGCTGGGCTTTGCGACCTCCACCGCGGTCGTCACCCAATTTGGTGACGAGCCCTCGCAGGCTGCGATCCTGACCCTGGCAGCTACGAACCCTGCGTTCCTCTTCCTCCGCGGCCTGCCCGACGGCACCGGCATCGGGCCGGTCGTGTTCTTCCAGGGCTACGCCTTCACGGCCGTGCTGGCGGGACTGATGAGTACTTTCTTGGTGGTGCGGCACACCCGCACCGATGAAGAGCTGGGACGGGCCGAACTCCTCAGCTCGGTCCCGCTCCCGCGGGCAGCATCCCTGGCGGCGACGCTTCTGCTGGGCGCGGCCGCGAACCTGCTGCTGGCCGTGTTCGTTGCCGCCGGTTTCGTCGCGGCCGGGCTGGACGTTCCCGGCGCAGCGGGCGCGGGTGCAGCCGTCGGCGCTGTCGGTCTCATCTTTGTGGGCCTTGCCGCTGTCACTGCCCAATTCCTGCCCACGGGCCGGAGTGCCAACGGTGCCGCCGCGGGCGTGGTGGGGGCGGCGTATCTGCTCCGGGGTGTGGGGGACGCGTTGGGGACTCCGGCGGCGGACCTGCTGCACGTGACGAGCGCGTGGCCGTCGTTGCTCTCGCCCATCGGCTGGGGCCAGCGATCACGGCCGTTCACCAGCCTCGACCTGTCCGCGCTGCTGGTACTCCTCGCCGCCGCAGTGGCCTTGGGAGCAGCCGCCACGCTGATCCGGCGACGCCGGGATATGGGCGCCAGCCTCCTGCCCCAGCGTGACGGCAGGGAGCGGGCCGGAGCCGGAGGCACCTCGTTCGTGGGCCTGGCCTGGCGCCTGCAACGCTCAACCCTGGCCGGATGGTGCATCGGGGCAGCGACATTGGGCGCCGTGGCGGGCGCCCTGGGTCCCCTGGTTTCGGAGACGGTGTCCAGTGTGGCGCCGCTGCGGGACCTGATTTCCCGGCTCGTGCCCGGCGGCCAGGCCGGCCTGATCGACGTGTTCGTTACGGCCCTGCTTGGCGTGGCCGGCGTGTTCGCGGCCGCGGCAGGCATCCAGGCGGTGCTGCGGATGCGGGCAGAAGAGGCCGAGGGCAGATCCGAGCTCCTTCTGGCCGCGCCGCTGTCCCGGGCCCGGTGGCTTGGTGCGAACGTGGTCATCGCGGCCGTCTCCGCTGTCGTGGTCGCAGGAACAGCCGGCAGCGCTGCCGCCCTCGGCCTGGGACTCTCGGGCGCGGCCAACGGACCCGCCGGGTACTTGGTGGCCGCAGCGCTGGCGCACGTTCCGGCCGCACTGGTGTTCCTGGCCGCGGCCTCCGTGGTCTTCGCGTCCGTACCGCGGCTCAGTATTCTGCTGGGTTGGGGGATGCTGGCGGCAGGGCTCGTCCTGGGCGAATTCGGGGAGTTGTTCGGCCTGCCGGTGTGGCTGCAGGACGTGAGCCCGTTCCGGCATTCTTCGGCCATGCCCGTGGAACCGTTCGACCCGGCAGGGGCGCTGGCCATGGCCGTCATCGCGGCGGCCTTGGCATCCCTGGCTGCCTATTGCGTCCAGCGCCGTGACCTCACCGCGTGAAGGGCGTCATGTGCGAACCTCCCGCCGGGGTCAGGACTGGACGGCGCGTAGCTCCGCAGCGCCCGGGGTGACCATGACTTGGACCGGGTTGGGAACTGACAGACTGTGGATATGGCAAGGGGAACTCTTCGCATTTTTCTGGGGGCAGCGCCGGGGGTGGGCATGACTTTTGCCATGTTGCAGGAGGCCCACCAGTTGCTCGGCGGCGGCAGGGATGTTGTTGTCGGCATCGCCGTGGACCATGGCCGGCTGGAAACGCGGGAACTCATGACAGGGCTGGAGGTCATTACCGCGCGGCTGGCGGAGCCCGACAGCCTTGGCGTGCAGGAGATGGACGTGGATTCAGTGTTGGCCCGGCACCCTGAGGTTGCCGTCGTTGATGAGTATGCTCATGCCAACGCTCCTGGGAGTCGGAACGCTCAGCGGTGGCAGGACATCGAGGCGCTGCTCGACGCAGGCATTGATGTGCTCTCCACCGTTAACGTCCAGAACCTTGCCTCTCTGGGGGACGTCGTGTCCGCCATCACCCAGGTGCCTCAGAACGAATCGATTCCTGATGAGGTCGTGCGCAGGGCAGATCAGATCGAACTCGTGGACATTTCTCCGGAATTGCTGCGCCAGCGGCTCGCTGATGGAAACATCTATCCCAGAGACAGAGTTGACGCTGCCCTGGCAAATGAATTCCGGCTCGGCAACCTCTTCGCGCTGCGGGAGGTCGCCCTGATCTGGCTGGCAGACAGAGTCGATGAAGGGCTGGCGAAATACCGGGCCAGCCAGGGCATCACAGCAAACTGGCCGGCGCGCGAACGGGTGGTCGTCGGCCTCACAGGGGGCCCGGAGGGCGAGGTGCTCGTCCGGCGGGCATCGAGGATTCTATCGAGGGTAAATGGCGGAGACCTTTTGGCTGTTCATGTTCGCCATTCTGACGGCCAACCTGCGGAGTCGCCGCTGGCTCTGGAGGCTCAGCGCCAGCTTGTGACCGATCTGGGCGGAAGTTACCACACGGTATCCGGCGACGACATAGCAGAGACTTTGCTGGAGTTTGCCCGTAGCGTCAATGCAACCCAGATTGTCGTGGGGGTCTCGCGGGGCCGGCTGAGCAGCCGGCTGCTGGGCAGCGGCGTGGGGTCCAAGGTGGTTAGGGGCTCCGGCGACATCGACGTTCACATGGTCTCCCACCCCCTGGGCAGTCGCGGACTGCCCAAGGTCAGCTCCGGAGGGCTGGGGCGGGCCAGAACTACCGTGGGCTTTGTCTTGGCGGTACTCGTCCCTGTCCTGGCCACCGCGTTGATGTCGCTTGGCCCGGAGTTGAACTTTGCAACTCATGTGCTGGTCCATCTGACCGGAGTGATGGCGGTGGCATTCATCGGGGGTCTGTGGCCCGCGGTGCTCGCTGCGATTCTGGACTCGTTGCTGCTCAATTACTTCGAGACTGATCCCGTCGGGAGCTTCAGCATCAATGACCCGCAGAATCTGTTCGCTTTGCTCGTGTTCGTGGGTGCTGCCATTGCTGTGTCCCTGGTCGTGGGTCTCTCGGCCAAGCGGGCACAGGAGGCTGCCCGTGCCCGTGCCGAGGCGGCGACATTGGCGGACCTGGCCAGGGACGCCCTGATCGAAGATGACACCATTGCGGCATTCCTGGACAAGGTCCGTGAGACCTTCCAGGTCCGCTCCGCCGGACTGTTCACCAGAGCTGCGGACGCTGGTGGCTGGGATCTTCAGGCGCATTCAGGAGAAGCGCCGCCGCCGGCTCCAGGGTCGGGGGAATCCGACGCCGATGCGTGTGAAATGGCAGATCCGGAGACCGCACTGGTGGTCTCGGGCAGGACGCTCACCGCCGGGGAGCGGCGGATGCTGACAGCGCACGGGGCACACCTGCTCTTACTCCGGCAGCGCCATGCACTCCACCTCAGACTAAAGAAGACCACGAAACTGGCGGAGGGCAACAGCATCCGGACGTCCATTCTGCGTGCGGTCAGCCATGACCTTCGGACACCGCTGGCGGGAATCAAGCTTGCCGTCACCGCTCTGCAGCGCCAGAAGCGACGGCTTCCTGAAGAGGTACAGGACGAAATGCTCAACACCATCGAATCCTATTCCGATCGGCTCGATGCCCTGATCGCGAACCTCCTGGACATGTCCCGAATATCCAGCGGATCCACCGCCCCGCTCACATCTCCGGTGACCTGGCGTGATGCCATCGAAGATGCGCTGCGGGGGCTGCCGGAAGGAGCCATACGGATTGATCTTGCTCCGAACATGCCAGCCATCGATGCCGACATTGGCATGCTGGAACGCGTTATCGCCAATATCGTGGAGAACGCCCTGAAATACGCCCCCGGCTCTGACATTGTCATCATCGGACCCTCCAGCGGATCAGGGGCCGCCACCATCGAAGGACGTCCCTGCGGAGAACTCCGGATCGTGGACCACGGTCAGGGTGTGCCGGCAGCGGACGTGGTCGCCATGTTTGAACCGTTCCAGCGCCTCGATGATGCGCCGGAAGGCCTCGGCATAGGGCTGGGGCTGGCTGTCGCGAAAGGTTTCACCGAAGCCATGGGTGGACTGCTGACGGCAGAACCGACGCCAGGGGGAGGACTGACGATCGTGATCCGGCTCCCTCTTTCCGCCGGATGGAACTCGCATCTCAATTCCCGCGATGGCGAAAGAGATGAGCCATGAGGACCATACTTGTCGTAGATGACGAACCCCAGCTCCTGCGAGCGTTGCAGGTAAACCTGCACGCCGAGGGATACCAGGTGCTGACCGCGCTGGACGGGACCATGGCTCTTCAGCACGCCGCGAGCCACCATCCGGATCTCATCGTTCTGGACCTTGGACTGCCCGACATCAATGGCGTGGACGTCATCACCAAAATTCGCCGTTCCAGCAGCACGCCGATCATTGTTCTCTCTGCCCGGCACGGGTCCGTGGACAAAGTCAGGGCCCTCGACGCGGGAGCGGATGACTATGTGACCAAACCTTTTGGTCTGGATGAACTTCTGGCACGGTTGCGCGTTGCCGAACGCCGCCTCGGAACATCCGACGGAGACGAACAAGACCTGACAGTCGACGTCGGGGACTTCGAAGTGGACCTCGGAAACCAGAAAGTGACCCGCGACGGCGCACCCGTGCGGCTCACCCCGCGGGAGTGGGCCATCCTGCAGCTGCTGGTCCGCAACCCGGGACGGCTCATCACCCAGCAGCAGATGCTGGCGAAGATCTGGGGCCCAGGTTACGACGGCGAAACTCAATACCTGCGTGTCTATATGGGACAGTTGCGCCGCAAGCTTGAAGCTGACCCGGCTCGGCCCCGCCACCTTCTCACCGAAGCCGGAATGGGATACCGCTTCGAGCCTTAGTCCGCCTCTGAACGGCGGCCGCCTCGAGATCCGGCGTCGGTCTGAGGTCCCGGACGTGGCGGCGTAAAGGATTCATCAAAAAACGCCCCTTTCTCGGTCCGCGGTTCGGCGCCGGTGTTAGTTTCGCTCTGGTTGCGGTGCAAGTTGCCGTGCGGAAAGGAACCAATGACCACGTTGAGCAGGCCGCCTGCAGACCCCTCGGCCCCCAAGCCGGCCGGGAAACAGACACTGAAGAGCTGGCTGCTCTTCGGACTCCAAGACAGCAAGGGCACCCACCTGGGCCCCGGCGGTATCACCACCGCCCACGAGAAAAAGCATCCCTGGTGGCAGGTGATGTGCCTGACAGGCGTGGACTACTTTTCCACGCTGGGCTATCAGCCCGCGATCGCGGCCTTGGCTGCCGGTGTCATCTCTCCACTGGCCACAACGGTGCTGGTCGCCGTCACTCTTTTCGGCGCCCTGCCCGTTTATCGGAGGGTCGCGGGCGACAGCCCCCGCGGTGAGGGATCCATTGCCATGCTCGAACGGCTGCTGCCGAGCTGGAGCGGCAAGCTGTTCGTCCTTGTCCTGCTTGGGTTCGCCGCCACTGACTTCATGATCACCATGACCCTCTCGGCCGCGGATGCCAGCGAGCACCTGATCCACAACCCCTTAGTTCCCGCCGGGTTCCAGGGGCAGAACGTCCTGGTCACCCTCTTCCTCCTGGCTCTCCTGGCGGCCGTGTTCCTGCGCGGCTTTAAGGAAGCCATCGGGGTCGCCGTCGCGATTGTTGTCGTGTACCTCAGCCTCAACGCCGTCATCGTGGTCGCAGCAACTGTTCAAGTCTTCACCCACCCTGTTGCCGTCGCTGACTGGTCGACGGCATTGTGGACTTCCCACGGCGATCCCCTCATGGCGGTTGCCTTCGCCCTGCTCGTTTTCCCGAAACTGGCACTGGGACTGTCCGGATTCGAAACCGGAGTGGCGGTTATGCCACAGGTCAGGGGCGACGAGGACGATACCGAGGAAAATCCTGCGGGCCGCATCCGCGGAACGCGCCGCATGCTGACAACGGCCGCCGTAATTATGAGCACCTTCCTGATTACCACCAGCTTCATCACAGTGGTGCTGATCCCGGAGCAGGAATTCCAGGACGGTGGAGTGGCCAGCGGTCGCGCCCTGGCCTACCTCGCCCACGAATACCTCGGCGTCGGGTTCGGCAGTATCTACGACATCAGCACCATCGCGATCCTGTGGTTCGCCGGCGCCTCCGCCATGGCCGGGCTGCTGAACCTGGTCCCCAGATACCTTCCCCGGTATGGGATGGCGCCAGGATGGGCCAAAGCTGTCCGCCCCCTGGTGCTCGTCTTCACGCTGGTTGGGTTCCTGATCACCTACCTCTTTGACGCTGACGTGAATGCCCAGGGTGGGGCATATGCCACCGGCGTGCTGGTCCTGATGACCTCGGCCGCCGTTGCAGTCACGCTCTCGGCCCGGCGCCGGAAACAGCGCAAACGCACTGTCGGATTCAGCATGATCGCCGTGGTGTTCACCTACACCACCATCGCCAACATCTTCGAACGGCCTGAAGGCATCAGGATCGCGGGTATCTTCATCCTGGGCATCATTGTGATCTCACTGCTCTCGCGGATCCGGCGTTCCTTTGAACTGCACGCCACCCGGGTTCACCTTGATCAAGAAGCGCTGCAATTCATGTCCCCCAACGTCGACGGACCCATAGCGATCATCGCCCATGAACCACTCCGCACTTCCGCCGAGGCGTACCGGGACAAGCTGAGGTCCGCCATTGAGGTCAGTCATCTGCCCTTCGAACACGAGGCTCTGTTCCTGGAAGTGATAGTGGATGATTCCTCCGACTTCGAAACGGAACTGCAGGTGCGCGGCGTGACGCGGCATGGGTACCGCATCCTGGAGGTCCACGGCCCTGTCGTGCCAAACACCATTGCTTCCGTCCTGCTTCATATCCGGGACGTGACAGGTTTAATGCCCCACATCTACTTCCGCTGGACTGAAGGCAACCCGGTGACTAACCTCCTGCGGTTCCTGTTCCTCGGCGAGGGCGAAATCGCTCCCGTCACCCGTGAAGTGCTGCGGGAGGCCGTGCCCGATGTCACCAACCGCCCGTGGGTCCACGTCGGCTGACCGTGGACCAGCCCACACCATCACATTCGTTCAACCAAGGAGAGGCGGAGCCTGCCGATGGGCTGGCATCAAAGAGATCCAGAGGGCGGGGTGAGGTTCGCTGCGTCGCCAGGTGCCGTGGAGGGCTACGAAGGCCGCAGAGTGGAGGGCGCTGCCTATCGCCCGCCGGCGGGCTACCTCTTCACGGACGAGGCCGGAGCCACGTGGTGGATTATTTTCCAGATATCTCCGGACCCGGGTTCTCACGGATCCGAAGTTCGCGGCGATGTCCTGGCCTGCAGCGCAGCCCACGAGGAGCGTGTTCACGTGCGGGTTCTGGCCTCCGATGTGCTCCGCGTCGACGCTGATGCTGCATTCCGCCAGAACCCACCGTCAAGCTACGAAGAAGCCGTAGAGGTTGCCGCCAGCATCCCCCGAACCGACACATAGTTCCGTCCCGTGAGGGCGTTAGGCAACGCGTCCCCAACGAGGCGCTGCGTTTATCACACCCTCAGTTGGCGTCCCGCAGATGTACTCAGGCATTAGATGTCATGAAGGCACTGACAGCCGCTTGGGCTTCTGCGTGCGCCGGTCCGAGCCAGAACAGATGGTTCGGGGTGGACAATTCGACGAGCGTGGCTCCGGGGATGGTGCGTGTGTAGTCTTCTGCGTGGGCGAAAGAGACACCGGCATCATGGCGTGACGCAGTCACCAACGTCGGACAGCTGATCTGGGTTTGGACCAGTCGGCGATACCAGGCACGGTCGGGTCGGGCCTGCTGCAGATCGTTGACGAACCCGCTACCGGAGCGCATCGTCCGGAACAACTCCCGTGCCCGGTCCTTGTCCTCCAGAGACCAGGTCTGCCACCAGCCGTCTACAGGCGTTTTTGATAGTGCGCCGACCATCCGGCGTAGCCCGGCATCGGAATCGATCAAGCGTGCCACCGACTTCCACGTCAAGCTCTGCAGCGCGGGAGAGAAAGCCAATGGGCCGAACAGTGTTTCGAGGCGTGTGTCCGGATATGCGACCGTTGAAGGAGCGCAGCTATGCAGGACCAGCCGTGGTACCAATTCGGGAAGGGACCGTGCCGTGTGAAGGGCCTGCATGCCGCCGAAGGAGACGCCAACAGCGCCTGCAGTCTGGTCGATACCCAGATCCTCGCAGCACTCAGCCACGGCCGGGACAAACTCGGCGGCATACAGGCGCCCCACGTCTGTGTTCCCGTAGCCAGGGCGTGAGAAGGCCAGCACCCCGTGCCCTTCTGAGGTGTAAAGGCTCCAACCGCAATCGCTGGCCGCAGAGCAATGTCCACCGGGGAAGAACAGCACGGCCGGTTTGTCCCCGGGCCGGTACATGACTTCCACAGGACCCAGGCGTGTTTGGATCACTCGAGTCTTGCTCACTGTCCAACCCTATGGCGAGAGTCTCCGACACCACCATGCAGCGCGCCAGAATGTGTGGAAGGGGCCCCATTCCGGTAACGGCGGGTTCAGTGGCCCCCCGCCCGTAGACTGGGGGCAGGTGAGCCGGGAAGTCTGGTCGGCACAGTATTTGTCGACCCAACGATCAGGACCCCATGAACCAGAACCCACCCTCAACTCCGCCGCGCGGATCCACCGTCTTCGGACGCGGTAGCTATGCCGAAGCCCTGCGCATCGGCGCGATACTGCGGAAAGAAGCCGTCGGAGGCGCCCTGCTGGTCGGCGCCGCCGTTATAGCGCTCATCTGGGCGAACTCGCCGTGGGCCGAAAGCTATTTCGCCCTGCGGGACTTCAAGATCGGCTACGAGCCCTGGCACCTGGACCTCAGCCTCGGAGCCTGGGCGGCGGACGGACTGCTGGCCGTCTTCTTCTTCTTGGTCGGCCTCGAACTCAAACGGGAGTTCGTCGCAGGAGACCTGCGGCAGATCAGCAAATCCATCGTCCCAATAGCGGCGGCGGTTGGCGGGGTCGTTGTTCCCGCGATGATCTACGCCCTGATCAACCTCACGGATCCGGAAACACTGCGGGGCTGGGCGATTCCCACCGCCACCGACATCGCCTTCGCCGTGGCCGTCCTGGCGATCATCGGGTCCCACCTGCCCAGCGCCCTGCGGATCTTCCTGCTGACCCTTGCGGTAGTCGATGACCTGATCGCAATCAGTATCATCGCTATCTTCTACACCACCGACATCCAGCCCGCGCCGCTGCTGCTGGCACTGATCCCCTTGAGCCTTTACACGTTCCTGGCCCAGAAATACCGGCGGTTCTTCGGAACCCGGCTGGCGGCGGCGTGGCTTATCCTGCTGCCCCTTGGCATCGCCACATGGGCGCTCGTGCACGCCTCAGGCATCCACGCCACCGTCGCCGGCGTGCTGCTGGGATTCGCGGTCCCCGTCATCCGGTCACAGATCAGCGGCGGACGCGGCGCCGGCCCGGGTTTGGCGGAAACCTTCGAGCACCGCTTCCGCCCTATCTCTGCCGGCGTCGCCGTGCCGATCTTCGCGTTCTTTTCCGCAGGTGTAGCTGTCGGAGGCTGGGATGGCCTGGTCTCAGCGCTGACCGACCCGGTTGCCGTGGGCATCATCCTTGCCCTTGTCCTGGGCAAACCCGCCGGCATTCTGGGAACCACCTGGATTCTCACGAAGGCAACCCGGGCACGGCTGGACGATTCCCTTAGATGGGTCGACATCTTCGGAGTCTCTGTCCTCGCGGGCATCGGATTCACCGTTTCCCTGCTCGTGGCCGAACTGAGCTTCGGTCACGGAAACATTCATGACGATCATGCCAAAGTAGGCATCCTCACCGCATCCGTCATCGCTGCACTACTGGCCGCCGCGGTACTCAGCACCAGAAACCGGCAGTACCGGCTGGCAGAAGCCGAAGAAGAAATCGACTCCGACCACGACGGCATCCCCGACGTCTACCATCAGGACCGGCGCCCCTGACCCCAGCTGCACCCGACCAGCCACCGGTAAACCTCCATGCCACTAATGCCCGGCTAGTGGCATGGGCACGTGTCGTCATCGAGGCCTTCCAGCGCTTCGACTTCCACCGCGTGCAAGCGGCCGGTCAGTTCGTTGAGGCCTTCGGATACCTCACAGGGTTTGCGCAGTTCCTCTTGACGTTCATGTTTGCACTGCCGATATTCATCGTTATGGGCATCGGTCTCGCTCGCGAAGCGTGTGGGGCTGACAGGGAGCGGTGAACGTGGTGCTCAGCGGGACAAGCGACAGTTAACCTCGTCAGATCGGGTTAGTGCGTGCCCGCCCGCCCCTCGATGGGCCGCGGGTTCTTCCACACCGACTCGCGCGGGCCGGGTGGGTACGCCGCCGTCTTTCCGGCCCAGGCGATCACCAGTGCGGCGATGACAGGGAGGGCCGCGGCGGCCGGGACCAGCAGCGGTCCGGCCACCACCAGGGCGGCGGAGCCGTAGAGGGCGCCGATGGTGATGCCCAGCTGGATGGTCAGGACCGTGAGCCCGTTGGCGGCGTCCTTGTTCTCGCGGCCGGCACGGAGGATGGCCGACTGGTTGTAGATGCCGATGGCACCCAGACCGGCGCCCCACACCGACATCAGCACCAGGGCGAAGGCGAGGCTGCCGCCCACAAACGGCAACAGCAGCATCGAGACGGCGATCGCCGCCGTCGTAATCAGGAGCGAACGGCGCGGGTGCGAGTCGACGGTGAGCCCGGCGATCCAGATGCCCAGCAGGCCGGAGACGCCCAGGACGGTGAGGGAGAGGGTGATGGCGTAGTCGGGCAGGCCGGCGTCGCGGATGTACGGGGCGATGTAGGTGAACAGCGCGAAGTGGGCCAGGACCAGCAGCGGCCAGGCGATGGCCACGGGCTTCACGCCGGGCTGGGCGATGGCAGCGCGCAGGGAGGGGCGGGCCTCGCCGGCGGCCTGCCGGACGGACGGCAGCAGGAAGAATCCGACGACGGCGAGGAGCAGGCTGAAGCCGGCGAGGGCCAGAAACGACGCGCGCCAGCCGAGGAAGCCGCCAAGTGCGGTGCCGATCGGGGCGCCGACGGCCAGGCCCAGGCTGTTGCCGCTGAAGACGATGGCCAGGGCCTTGCCCACCTTGGCAGCCGGGACCACACGCGCGACATAGGGGGCCATGGTGGTCCAGAGCAGTCCGTGGGCCAGGCCGCCCACCAGCCGCGCGATCATGGCGGAGGTGAAGTCGGGCGCGAGGCCCACCATGGCATTGCTGAGCGCGAACGTCAGCACGAGCGCCACGAGCAGGGGGCGCTTCGGGACCTTGCCGAGCAGCCGTGCGGCGGGCACCACGGTGACCACGATGACGGCGGCGTAGGCGGCGGCGAGGTAGCCGGCCACCGGTTCGGAGACG
>NZ_JAKFFD010000098.1:0-3764 GCF_036675385.1 Pseudarthrobacter sp.
GCGAAGCGCATCAAGTCCGCGGTCACTGACACCGGATCCGAGGTCCGGTTCGATCCCGAAGCCAAGCCCGGGATCTCCAACCTCCTCACCATCTACTCCACGCTCACCGGAAAGTCCGTGGCTGAGCTGGAGACGGAGTACGAGGGCAAGATGTACGGCCACCTGAAAGTGGACCTTGCGGAGATCATGGTGGACTTCATCACGCCGCTGCGGAACCGCACCAACGAACTGATGGCTGACCCGGCCGAGCTGGACCGGCTGCTGGCCCAGGGCGCCGAGCGGGCCAGGGAAATCGCCGCAGTGACCCTTGGCCAGGTCTATGAGCGCATGGGCTTTCTGCCGTCCCTCAGCCTCGCAGGGGTCCGCTAGCTCGATGTCGGCCGCCAGCAATGTCAGTGAAGGAATGAGCGTAGGCGTCATTCTGGGCTTCCCCCCTGCCATCGCCGAGGAACTTCAACGGTGGCGCGCCTCCTTCGGGGACCCCATGGCGGGGGTGGTGCCCGCGCACATCACGCTGGTCACCACCACGCCCACCCAGGACTGGGCAGCCACCCAGGCGCACGTCCGCGACGTGGCGCGGCGGCAGGTCCCGTTTATGGTCACCATTGCCGGGACCGGAACGTTCCGGCCGGTCTCCCCCGTGGTTTACATCAACGTCGAGGACGGCTTCGACTCCTGCGTGGAGCTCCACGAAAAACTCCAGACCGGCCCGCTGCAACGCGAGTTGCCGTTCTCGTACCACCCGCATGTCACCATCGCCCACGATGTCGCGCCCGAAAGCCTGGACGAGGCCGAAACGGTGCTTGAAAGTTACCGGGCAACGTTCCCGGTGGTTAGCATGGGACTCTACGAGCACGATGCCGACGGCATTTGGCAGCTACGGGAAGAGTTGGACTTTGGGACCGAAACTGACGACGGCGGGTCCTTCGCCGCGGACGCGGACGCAAACGGAGCCACCGCTCCCCACTGAACAGGCCCGCCTGAAGCTCGCCGTCATCCAGAAACGGATGGAGTGGGGCAAAGCCAGAAGGTCCGGCGGCGGCCCGGTGGCCAGCTCGCTGGCGATGCTCCAGTGGCTGCTGGCCAGGCTTAATGCCTTCCGCCCGATGCGCGCGTGGCAGCACTACAACCTCCAGCACGGCCCGTTGATGAGCGCGGGCATCGGCTTCAACATGTTCTTCTCCATCACCGGCCTGTTGGCCACGGGTTTCTCCGTTGCCGGCCTGGTGCTGCGGGGCCAGCCTGCCCTGCTGGACACCATCATCGGCAGCGTGGCCCGGAGTGCGCCCGGACTGCTGAAGGTGGGCGGGGGAGAAGGCTTGGTTGATCCGAATGACCTCCTGAACCCGGACGGCCTCGGCTGGACCGCCGTGATCGCCGCCGTGGTTACGGTCATCACGTCCCTGGGCTGGATCGCCGGACTCCGCGACGGCCTGCGCGGTGTGGTGCGGTTGCCGCCTCTGAAGATCAACCCGATTGTCCTCAAACTGCGCGACGCCGGCACCCTGCTGCTCCTGGGAGTGGCCCTGGTGATCAGCGCCGGAGCGTCCCTGGTGTTCGGCACGGCGGCCGGCTGGGTCACCGACTTCCTGCAGCTGGAACCGGCGGTGGCAGGTCCGCTGACCACCGTGATCAAGATCGGTGTGCCGCTGACGCTCAACTGGGTCACCGCCGTCATCATGTTCCGGCTGGTCGGTGGGCTCAAGCTCTCCCGGCGGGCACTCCTGGAGGGGACCATCCTTGCCGCGGTGGGCACCACCGTCCTTCAGGTCTTCAGCACTGAACTGCTGGCCGGTGCGGGACGGAACCCCATCCTGGCGCCGTTTGCCATCATCATCGGCCTGCTGATCTGGTTCAACCTGGTCAGCCAGGTCTACCTCGTGTCCGCCGGCTGGTCCACCATCCGTGAAGAGGACCTCAGGAGCGAACCCGCAGGCCAGGACAAAGCCCTGTGGGGCTCCCGGCAGGTCCAGCCCGGCAAAGTACCCGTGGTGGGCCACAGCGACGGAAAGGGCCCCGGCGCCGGGCACCAGGGCAGCCCGGCAGTTACTTCCCGGCGTCGAGGTACTGGTCGGCCCAGGCAGAAATAATCCTGGCGGCCCGGGCTGCCTGGCCCTTGCCGGTCAGCAGGTGGTCGCTGCCTTCGAGTGAGACGAAGTTCCGCGGATGGCGCGCCGTCTGGAAGATGGTGCTGGCGTTCTCGATGCCCACAGTGTTGTCCGTGGGGGAGTGGAGGACCATCAGAGGCCTGTGCAGCTGCCGGATGCAGTCCGTGAGGTCCGCGTTCTCCAGGTCCTCCACAAAGTGCTTCCGGATCTCCACGCGTTTCCCGCCGAGGTCCACTTCGGCGCTGCCCTCGCTGAGGATCTTGTCCAGTGCGGCGTCAAAGACGTGGGCCACGTGCTTGGGTGAGAACGGGGCGGCCACTGTTGCGACGGCGTCGAGCTCCGGGATCTGGCGGGCGGCCGAAAGCACCGCCGCGCCACCGAACGAGTGGCCCACCAGCAGCGAGATGGCCCTCCCTTGGTTGCGCATGAACTCGGCGGCCACAACGGTGTCCGCCACTTTGTGGCTGAAGGAGCCCTCCGACCAATAGCCGGCGGACTCGCCCAGCCCCAGGTTATCGAAACGGAGCATCCCGATGCCGGTGTCAGCCAGGGCCTTGCACATGCGGGACGCCGCGGGGCTGTCCTTGCCCAGCGTGAAGCCGTGCGAGAAGACACCCCAGCCCCGTACCGGCCCCTCCGGGACGTCGATGATGCCGGACAGGAGCTCGCCGGTGGATCCTTCGAAGCTGACTTTTTCGGAGCGGGACATCGCGTGCTGCTTTCGTTCGTGGCGTCAGGTGTTAAACAACGACGGCGCCCATCCCACCTAAGGTGGGTGACGCCGTCGTAAGCAAGAACCTGAATTAGATCTTACGGGAGAGAATTGCCTGCTTGACCTCGGCGATCGCCTGGGTCACCTGGATGCCGCGGGGGCATGCTTCGGAGCAGTTGAAGGTGGTGCGGCAACGCCACACGCCTTCCTTGTCGTTCAGGATCTCCAGGCGCATGTCGCCGGCATCATCACGGGAATCGAAGATGAAGCGGTGGGCGTTGACGATCGCGGCCGGGCCGAAGTACTGCCCGTCGGTCCAGAACACCGGGCAGGAGGACGTGCACGCCGCGCAGAGGATGCACTTGGTGGTGTCGTCGAAGCGCTCACGGTCCTCGGCGGACTGCAGGCGTTCCTTGGTGGGCTCGTGGCCCTTGTTGATCAGGAACGGCATGACTTCGCGGAAGGACTGGAAGAACGGCTCCATGTCCACAATCAGGTCCTTCTCCACCGGCAGGCCCTTGATGGGCTCAACGGTGATGGGCTTGGTGGTGTCCAAGTCCTTCAGGAGCGTCTTGCAGGCAAGGCGGTTGCGGCCGTTGATGCGCATGGCATCGGAACCGCAGACACCGTGGGCGCAGGAACGGCGGAACGAAACGCTGCCGTCAATTTCCCACTTGACCTTGTGCAGGGCGTCCAGCACGCGGTCGGTGCCGTACATGGTCACCTTGAAGTCGTCCCAGGTGGCGTCCTCGGACACCTCAGGGTTGTAACGGCGAACGCGCAGGGTGACGTCGAACGTGGGGATCTCTCCGCCGCCTCCGATGTGTGCGGGCAGTTCGATCTTGGAGGCTGGCTCAGCAAGTTCAGCGGTCATCTTAGTACTTCCTCACCATCGGCTCGTAGCGGGTAAAGACAACCGGTTTGGTGCCCAGACGGATGCCGGC